>CANOCD010000063.1 GCA_947564495.1 uncultured Angelakisella sp.
GCCATCTGGCAAAACCAGAGGGCCCAAAACAGCCTATATCGTCCTATCTTATCCAGTTAAAACCAAAAAAGCCGGAGACTCTTTCGAGCCTCCCGGCTCCCAACCCCAGGGAGCCAGAGGGCTTTCCTTTTGTAATTATTACCCCATCCCGCCGTACCTCTGCCGCAGCTTCCCCAGCTCGTCGCTGCCGATCTCCCTGGGAACCCGCTCCAGGGCCAGGTCGAGAAAAGCCAGGTACTCCTTGTTCCGCCCGTTCACCGAGACAGCAGCGGCAGGCGCCTTAAAAGTCACCGCCTTGGAAAGAAGCTGGCTCTTCACCTCGGTCACCTGCCGCCAGTAAACGACCTGGGAGCCGCCGAAGGGGGTGTAAGCCTCGAAGCGGTCATCGTAGGCCACCACCTGCTTGACAAAGGCGGCAAGGAGGATGTGGCATCCTGCCCCTACGCAGACCAGGGCAAAGACGGCGATAAAGGTCCAGGAGCCAGGGTCGGTCCCCGCTGTCTCGGGGAGGACCAGCTTCACCACATCCAGGGCCAGGCCCACCGCCAGGAGCATCCCGGCCATTAGGCCGGTCTCGGGCACCGACCGGACCCGGAGCCGCTCCCCCTCCAGGCGGGGAGGCTGGTTCTTCCAGCAGAGGACCCCCGTGGCCAGGATCAACAGGACGCAGACCGCCAGAGAGATCACCACCTGGGTCATCCTTTCCGCCTCCTTACAAAGTTCAGAATGTCCTCCCGCTTTTTCAGGGCAAGCTGGGGGTTGCTGACATAAAGCATCACCACGTCCAGAACATAGACCGAGCAGGCCAGCCCGGAGAGCCGCTGGGCGAAGGCCATGGCCGCCATCTCGCTGAGGCAGAAGATGGCGCTGCGGTTCTCCCACCGCCCCAGCCTCCAAAGGAGCAGGTGCTTCTGCCGGGTGTAGATGCCGGGGTCCCGGTACTCCAGGAGGTGGAACAGCTCGTGGGCCAGCAGGACCTCCCCTGTCGGGACGGGGCCCAGCAGGTCCTCCAGGCCCTCCTCCCGGCGGAGGTCATCGGTGCGCCGGGCGTTGCCGGGGTAGATGGTGACAAGGTCCGGCTCGGTGAAGGAGGCGAAGAGGGGCAGGGGCCCCCCGGTCTCCTCCGGGGGGATGTCCAGCCGCCCGCCCAGGGCGGCGATCCGCTCCGCCACGGGGAGGGGCCCCTGGTCCCGGGCCAGCTTTTCCGCCATTTTTTGGCCGCAGGCCGCCGCCTTGGCGGCGTAGTCCAGCTTCTGCTCCCTGGTGAGTTTCCCGGAGAGAGGGTCCCCTTCAAAGACGTAGAGGGCCCAGTCCTCTTCGGTGAGGGCGCACAGCTCCTCCGCCAGGGGGCGGAGCTTCCCCGCCACTTACAAAATCTCCGTCCGGGAGCAGATCAGGAGGATGTCGTCCTCCGGCTCGGCGTCCAGGAACTCGCTTTCCATGATGATCTTCAGCTGCTCCAGGCTGACGGTGTTGGAGAAATCCAGCACCTTGCCGCCGATGCAGAGGAAAAGGTCGGGGGTCTGGAGCATCTGGTGGTCGTACCCCAGCATCTTGTTCCAAAGCTCCTCGGTGACCTCCTGCCACTGGCTGGCCTTGCAGGCGGCGGCGATGCCGTTGCCGCACTGGACCTTGATGAAGCCCCGCTTATCCACCAGGCGGACCTGCTGCTTTTCGCCGTTTTCGGCCCCAAAGACATAGAAGGAATCACTGTGGACCAGGGGCTTGGCGGCCTCCGGCTCCACCCGCATGGATTCGGCGGCGATCTTCCGGGCGTCCTCTTCGCTGCACTGGAGGCGCAGGTCGGTGGTCTGGACCTCGTTGGAGCCCAGGGCGATGGCGGTGACCCGGGAGGTCTGCTGGTCGATCTCGATCTGGACCTCCACCGTGTCGGGGACGGCGCCGTTCTTGATGGCCAGGGCCTTGGCCTCCTTCTTGATCCTGCTGATGTCCTGGGTGGTGGGGTTGGGGATGACCCGCTCCACCACGTCCCGGATCATGGCCAGGGCCACGCCGATGGAGGAGATGACCTCGGCGTACTTGGGGATGCTGTAGGAGATGCCCATCTGCTTGGCCGAGTAGGGCAGGAGGGCGCTGGCCCCGCCGCCCACCCCAACCAGGGTGGTCTGGTCCTTCTCCAGGCGGTATTTCGCCATAAGCTCGTTGATGACCGGCTCGATCTTCTCAAAAGCCTTGTGGAGGATCTGCCGGGCGGCCTCCTCCACGTCCACGCCGAGGTAGTCGGCCAACGGCTTCATGCACCGGCGGGCCGATTCCACGATGCCGTAGGAGTAGTCCTCCGGGCGGCAGTAGCCCAGGACGTTGGCGGCGCAGCTGTTGGTGATGGTCACCCGCTTGCCCCCGGCCAGCTTCACCCGGACGTAGTCGGCGGGGTCCCCCTCCTTGGGGGCGAAGAACTCCAGCTCCGGCTCCCCCAGTTCCTCAGTGGGGGTGTAGACGGCGTATTTCAGCCCGGCGATGTGGGCGCTTCGGGGGCCCACGTCCACCAGCTTGTTGTTGGCGGCCCGGACCATGGAGCCCCCGGCCACCCCCAGCACCCGGACGTCCAGGGAGTTGATGTAGGTGCGGTGTCCGCCGACGATGGAGTATTCCACGGCGGGGCGGCCGTTTTTGATGACCCCGATGTTGGTGGAGGTGCCCCCCACCTCAAAGTAGATGCCGTTGGAGGCCCGGAGGTACATGAGGGCCCCCATGACGCTGGCCGCCGGGCCGGAGAGCATGGTGAGGACCGGGCGCTTCTTCATCTCGGTGATGTCCATGACCCCGCCGTCGCCACGCATGATCATCAGGGGGACCTTGATCCCTGCCTGGCGGACGCTCCCCTCGGTGGAGTTGGCGGTGTTCATCATCTTGGGAAGGATGCTGCCGTTGATGGCGGCGGTGCGGGTGCGCCGGGTGAGGCCGTAGAGCTTGCTGATCTCGCTGGCCACCGAGACCATCATCCCCCGCTTTTCCGCCGACTCCTGGACCATGAGTTCCTCCCGGATGTTATCCACCCCGAAGGCTTTGGAGGCCACGATGACCTCCGCCCCCTGGCCCTTGAGGTCGTCCAGGGCGGCGTCGATGGCCGGGGCGTCGACCTTTTTGGCGTTTAGGAAGGTGTGGCAGGTGCGGATGAACCGCCCCGTCCCCAGGTCGATGTCGGGGATGCGGGTCTGCTTTTTGGCCAGCCACCCCTCGATGCCCCCCTGGCCCATCCCCAGGACCCCCACCTTGGCCACGTCCCCTTCCAGGAGGGCGTTGGTGGCCTGGGTGGTGCTGTGGGCGATGAACACCACGTCGTCGGGGAAGATGCCGTTTTTATCCAGGCAGTTTTCAAAGCACTGGATGACCCCGGCGGCCACCCCCATTTCGTGGTCGTGGGTGGTCATCACCACCGACTCCCCCACGATCTCGTGGGTGTCGTTGTCCAGGGCCACCGCCTTGGTGTGGGTGCCCCCCACGTCGATGCCGACACGGATGCTTCTTTTCGTTTCACTCATAGGTAGTAATTCCTCCTGATCTCAAAAGGGGCCCGCCGCCCGGACGAGATCCACCTGTCCGGGCGGCGGGCCGGGAAAAACCCAACGGGTTTTTATGGAACCGAAGCTATGCGCTTACATGGCGAACATGGCGTAGGCCACCATCTCCAGGATGAGGCAGAGGGGCAGGGCGAAGGGCAGCACCTGGCGCAGGAAGTCCTTGACACTGACCTTGTTGTAGCCGATGGCCCACATATTCCAGGACTGGGTAGGGCAGATGGAGGTGGTGATGGTGCAGCAGGGGATGTAGAACAGGGGATAGAGGATGGACAGGGGATACAGCCCGGTGCCCGCCAGGATGGCGAAGGTGGCGGTCCCGGCGCCCCAGATGGTGGTGGGGCCACGGAAGAGGGCCAGGAAGCCCAGCAGACCGAACACCAGGAAGAGGAGCATCAGGTTGGAGGGCAGGATGGGGGAGACGATGGGGGCCAGAAGGTCCTTGCAGGAACCGGCGGCCTTGATGAACATCTGGAGGAAGAGGAGGAAGCCCAAAGTCAGGCCCACGTCGGAAACGCCGTCGTAGAAGGTCTTTTCCACGATCTTGGCGATGCCGTCCCAGCCCTTGAGGTTGCCGGTGAAGAAGAGGGCCCAGATGACCGCCACGATGATGGCCACGATGGAGCTGAACCCGAAGGCGATGGCGAAGAAAACGGGGAGCAGGGGGGTGATGCAGGCGATCATGCTGACGTTCTCGCCGCTGGAGACCCCGGAGGCGGCGGCCCAGGCGTGGACCTTCTGCTCCTTGCGGACCCCCAGGACCACCATGACGATGACAAAGATCAGGTGGATGGCCAGGGCGATGCCGGCGAAGCGGTACCACTCGGGGGAGAGGGGGTTGTACTTCTCTTCGCCCAGGGCCATGGTCCCGGCGGCCTGGGTCAGAAGGGAGCTGTTGAGGTAGAGGCCGCAGCCCACCGACATGGCGTAGGAGCAGGTGGCCAGGGTCTTGCTGATGCCCAAAGAGAGCATGATGGGGAAGACGATAACGCCGATGGCCACCACGGCGCCGGCGCCGTAGGCGGTGGTGAAGATGCCGGTGACCACCACGCAGAGGAGGACGCAGGTCAAAGCGGGCTTGTCGCCGCCCAGCTCAACGGCCTTGCGGATGATGGTCCGGGCGATGCCGGTCTCCAGGAGGATGCGGCCGAACCAGCTGCCGAAGATGATGTTCACGGCGGTGGGGCCGAAGCCCTCCGGGCCGGCCTGGAAGATGGTCTTGTTGATGGTCTCCCAGTCCAGGACCCCGCCGATGACCCCCAGGGCGGACCAGATGACCGCCATGGAGAAGAGGCCGAGCAAGAGGTTGCCGCCCTTTGCGGCGTAGTAGATAAAGGCGAAGAACGTGATGAGCAGAATTACGCCAACTGCTGTCTGCATAAAGAAACCTCCTCAAAAATGATCTCGTTTCATCCCCCGCCGGGGGGATGGGTCTGCTACTTTTGGGTCAGATGCACCGCAAAGCCGCCCAGCTCCTGTTCCAGGTAGATGAGCCGCAGGCGGCCCGCCCCGTCATACTGGGCGGTCTCCTCCCGGAAGGTGAAGCCCTTGGCCGCAAGGTATGCCTTGGCCCGGTCCACGTTGTTGGCGGCCACCGCCAGATGGCCCAGCCGCCCCAGGAAGGGCTGCTTCACCGCCTCCACGGCGGCCCCGGCAAAGACGCCGCCTCCGGCGTCCCGGACCGGCCAGCCGAAGGCTTCGGCGAACCGGCCCGCTGTCTCCAGGGCTTCCGCCTCGTTCTGGCAGTTGATCCCCACGTGGCGGAGGGTGAAGCCGTGCATCGTCTCCACCGCCTCCCGGGTCAGGCGCTCCACTTCGGCGAAGTCCCCCGCCTCGATAAGGCTGTCCTTCACCATCCAGCTGCCCCCCACCGCTAAGATCTGGGGGCAGGAGAGGTAGGCGTTGAGGTTTTCGGTGGAGACGCCGCCGGTGGGCATGAACCGCATCCCGCCGTAGGGGGCAAACAGGGATTTTAAGGTCTTCAGCCCCCCGCTTGCTTCGGCGGGGAAGAACTTCACCTCGCTAAGGCCGAACTCCAGGGCCCGCTCCAGGTCGGTGGGGCCGCTGCACCCGGGGAAAACCGGGACCTCCCGATCCAGGCAGAGGCGCACCACCTTTTCGTTGAAGCCCGGGGTGACGATGAACTTCGCCCCGGCCTCCAGGGCGGCCTCGGCCTGGCCGACGTTGTGGACCGTCCCAGCCCCCACCAGCAGTTCCGGCAGGCTTTGGGACAGGGTCCGGATGCTCTCCTCCGCCCCGGCGGCCCGGAAGGTCACCTCGGCCACCGGCAGCCCGCCCCGGCAGAGGGCCTCCCCCAGGGGGAGGGCGTCCTGGGCACGCTCCAGCTTGACCACCGGCACGATGCCCAGCTCGTAGATCCTACGGGATACCTCCTTCATCCCTCTCCGGGGAGGACATCGCCCGGCTGGATTTCTCCCAGTACGACGCCATCCACATGACCGGCATCACCCCGGCCCTTTCCGACTCCACCCGGGAGGCCACCGCCCTCCTGGCCGACAAGGCCCGGGAGCGGGGGATGCTGTTCAGCTTCGACCCCAACCTCCGGCCCCAGCTCTGGCCGGATCAAAAGACCATGGCCGATTATATGAACTATATGGCCGGGAAATGCGACATCTACTTCCCCGGCATCAACGAGGCCAAGATCATCCTGGGCCTGGAGGAGCCGGAGGCCATCGCCAGGGCCTGCCTGGACCTGGGCTCCAAGACGGTGATCGTCAAGCTGGGTGGCAAGGGGGCCTACTACGCCACCGCCGCCGGGGAGGCCGCCTATGTCCCCGGCTACCGGGTGGAAAAGGTGGTGGACACGGTGGGGGCCGGGGACGGCTTCGCCGTGGGGGTCCTCTCCGCCCTGGGGGAGGGGCTGTCCCTCCCGGAGGCGGTGCTTCGGGGCAACGCCGTGGGGGCCATCCAGGTGACCTGCGTGGGGGACAACGACGGCCTCCCTGACCGGGAGGAGCTGGAGCGGTTCATGGCAAGCACCCCCAGGGTGGGATGAGTTTTCAAAAAGGGCGGCTCCCCGGAAAAACCAGGGGGCCGCCCTTTCTGGAACCGCTTGATGACCCGTCCCGCAGGCTGTTGACACGGGCTGACGCTGTGTGACCATAAAATGATCCATGCTCGTTTGTTACAAGAAAAAAGCC
>CANOCD010000064.1 GCA_947564495.1 uncultured Angelakisella sp.
GGACCCTCCAGATCGGCTGGGGGTTTTACCGGGTCCTGAAAATGGGGGAGGAATACCGGGTCACAGCCTGTGACCTGGCGGGGGACCCCTTCCGGGACGTGACAGAGGACCTCTCCCAAAGCCTGGAGGTCTTTTCCTGGCAGCGTGAACTGCTGAATAAAACAGGGGCGGTCCCCCAGGAGACCTCCTTCCAGGATACCATGCTGGCGCAAAAGGCGGCGGTCCGGGCCCCGGCGGTCTATTTGCAGCGGGGCGAACCCGGGGGCCCGGGGGATTCGGGGTGGTATTTGGGGAGTCTCAGCGGAGAGGCGCCGGAGGACCCGGGGGAATACATAAAGCTCTATACCTACCAGCTGCTCCGGTTCTGCCCGAAGGCCCTGGCCGCCATCCAACTGCCGGTCGGCACGATCTGCGTTTTGGAAAACGGGGAGATCGTGGAGATCGTGGACCAAAACGACCAAAAAATTTTCTAGGGGGTGCCTGTATGAAGCTCGCCATCGTCTTTCACAGCGTCTGCGCCAATACCTACCTCATGGCCCGGGAGTACCGGGACGCCTTCCAGGCCCTGGGGGCGGAGGTCCTGTTCCGCCGCCTCCCCGACCCCAACTACGCCGTCACCGCCGACGCCTTCCCCGCCAGCCGGGAATATAAAGCGGAGATCACCGCCGTCCCGCTGCTGGAAAGCCCGGTGCCGGTGCTGGACTGCGACGCTCTCTTCCTGGGGAGCCCCACCTACTTCGGCAACGTCTCCGGGCCGGTGAAGGTCTTTATGGACAGCTTCGTGGACTACTGGGCCGAGGCCCGGCTGGCCGGGAAGTTCTTCGGGGGCTTCGCCACGGCGGGGACCCCCCAGGGGGGCTGCGACATCTGCCTCCAGGCCCTCTGCCACTTTGCCATGCACATGGGGATGTGCCTTGTCCCCGCCCCCTCCACCCTTGCCGGGACGGTGCAGCCCGCCTACGGCCTCTGCCACTGGTCCGGGGATAACTCCGACCAGCGGCTGGAGGAAGGGGAGCGGGAGGCCATCCGAAGCTACTGCGCCTTCGCCTACAGCATCATCACCGGGAAGGGGGTCCGGGGATGAGCTACCGCCTTTTCATCTTCGACCTGGACGGGACTTTGGTGGATACCTCCCCCGGCATTATGAAAACCGTCCGCCACGTGGAGCAGGTCATGGGGGTGGAGCCCATCCCCGACAGCGACCTTCGAAAGTTCATCGGCCCGCCCCTGGAGGACTCCTTCCTCCGGTATCACCACGCCACCCCGGAACAGGCAAAAGAGATGGTGGCCTGCTACCGGGAGCAGTACGGGACCATCGGGGTGGGGGAGGCCGCTGTCTACCCCGGGGTGCTGGAACTCCTGGCGCTCATCCAAAGGACCCCGGGGGCCTGTGCCGCCGTGGCGACCCTGAAGCACCACACCATGGCGGAGAAATCCCTGGGCCGGTTCGACCTGGCCCGGTGGTTCGACGCCATCGCCGCCGGCACCGACGAGCGCCCCTCCAAGGCGGACCTCATCCGCCAGGTGATGGGGGAGCTCCACTGGACCGACCCCGCCACGGCGGTGATGATCGGGGACAGCCGGTACGACGGGGAAGGGGCCCTGGAGGCCGGGGTGGCCTTTGTCCCCCTGACCTACGGCTTCGGCTTTTCGGAGCCGGGGAGTTTGGAGGGCCTGCCAACGGTATTCACGGCGGAAAAACCCGAGGACCTTGTACGATTTGTAAAGGAAAGCCTGGGATAAGGTCTGCCGGAATTTGCCCTTGACACCCGGCCCACAGGGTGGTAAAATGGAAAAACAAGCCAGGGGAGCCCGTATCTGCGGGCTGAGATATGGGACGGTATCCCATGACCCTTATACCTGATCTGGATCATGCCAGCGTAGGAAGGGACGATACGACGTTTTTTCGTGCGCTTTGTGGGTCGACCCACAAGGCGCTTTCGTTTTCGTTCCCTCACGGTGATACAAAAAACTAAAACAGGAGTGGCAAAATAATGGATTGGACCGACGTGCAGATCACCGTCCCCGCCAAGGACATCGACACCGCCGCCGCCATCGCCCAGATGGCGGTGCCCTACGGCATCTACATCGAGGACTACTCCGACCTCATGGAGGAGGCCCCCAAGATCGCCCACATCGACCTCATCGACGAGGCGCTCATGGCCAAGGACCGCAATAACGCCATCATCCATATCTACATCAGCCCGGAGCAGAGCCCGACCGAGGCCATCGCCTACCTCTCCGCCCGGCTGGACCAGGAGCCTGTCCCCTACACGGTGGATACCTCTGCCGTCAAGGAGGAGGAGTGGGCCACCGCCTGGAAGGACTACTACCACCCCACAAAGATCGGGAAGCGGCTGGTGGTCTGCCCCACCTGGGAGGACTACGCCCCCGGGGAGGGGGAGCTGGTGATGCGCCTGGACCCGGGCATGGCCTTTGGCACCGGCACCCACCACACCACCCGCCTCTGCGCCGGGATGCTGGAGGAGGCGGTCACCCCCGGCTGCCGCCTGCTGGACATGGGGACGGGGAGCGGCATCCTTTCCATCGCCGCCCTGCTGTTGGGGGCCAAGGAGGCGGTTGGGGTGGACATCGACCCGGTGGCGGTGCGGACCGCCGGGGAGAACGCCGCCCTCAACGGCTTCGGCCCCGACCGGTTCACCCCGGTCTGCGGGGAGCTGGTCCACGACCGGCACCTTGCGGAAAAGCTGGGGAGCGGCTTTGACCTCATCGCCGCCAACATCGTGGCCGACGTCATCATCGCCCTGGCCCCCACCTTCCCCCGGCACCTGAAGCCCGGGGGGATGGTGGTCTGCTCCGGGATCATCCTCCCCCGGAAGGAGGAGGTCATCGCCGCTCTGGACGCCCAGGGCCTTACCGTCCTCCAGGTGGAGGAGCAGGACGGCTGGTGCGCCATCCGGGGGCGGCTCTGATGCCCCGGTTCTTCGTCCCCGACCTGTCGGGGGATGCCCTTCTCCTCGCCGGGGAGGAGGGCCGCCACGCCGCCAAGAGCCTCCGGTGCCGGGCGGGGGAGAGGCTGGTCCTCTGCGACGGCAGGGGCCAAGACGCCCTGGGGGTGGTCACCGAGGTCACGGGGGATACCGTGGCCCTCCAGATCCTGGAGCGGTCCCCCAGCCGGGGGGAGCTGCCCTGCCGGGTGACCCTCTACCAGGCCCTGCCCAAGGGGGACAAGCTGGAGCTCATCGTCCAGAAGGCGGTGGAGCTGGGGGTCTCCTCCATCGTCCCCGTCCTTGCCAGCCGGTGCGTCTCCCGCCCCGACCAAAAGGGGATGGAGAAGAAGCGGGAGCGGCTGCAAAAGATCGCCCGGGAGGCCGCCGGGCAGTCGGGCCGGGGGGTCATCCCCCAGGTCCGGCCCATGCTCCCCTGGGGGGAGGCCCTCCGGGAGCTGGCAAAGAGCCCCTGCCCCGTCCTCTTTTACGAGGAGGCCAGGGACCCCCTGGGCCCCCTCCTGGAGCCCCGCCCCCCGGAGATCGCCCTCATGGTGGGCAGCGAAGGGGGCTTTTCCCCCGCCGAGGCGGAGGAGGCCCGGGAGCGGGGCGTCCGCCTCTGCACCATGGGCCCCCGGATACTCCGGTGCGAAACGGCGCCCCTTTACGCCCTGTCGGCCATCGGGTTCTATTACGAGAATTTGGGAAGTGTTTGAAGATGGCAAAACGCAAGAAAAAGCTGGAAACCAAGTACCTGGTCCGCCGGACCGTTTTCCTTTTCCTCCTGGTCCTGCTCCTCTTTGGCCTTGTGTGGGGCCTCTGGCGGGTCCTGGGCGGGGAAGGGGAGAAGGAGGACCGGGACAGCTCCTCCTCCCGGGGGGAGAGCCAGCCCGCCCCGGAATCCCCGGCGGAGCCGGAGCCCTCCTCCGATCCCGAACCCGCCTCCGACCCGGAGCCGGTGTCCCAGCCCGAGCCTGACCCCGGCCCCGCCATCGACGAGACCGACTGGCGGCTGGTGCTCATCAATCCCACCCACGCCATTGAAAAGGAGCTGGACATGGAGTTCGACGAGGTCCAGGGCTACAAGTTCGACAAGCGGATCGCCGGGAAGGTCCGGGAGCTCATCGCCGCCGCCAAAGAGGACGGCTACAGCCTGGCCATCGTCTCGGGCTACCGCACCATGGACCGGAGCCGGATGCTCTACGCCAACAAGATCGCCGAGTACAAAGCCATGGGCTACGACGAGGCCACCGCCAGGGTGGAGGCCGCCAAGTGGGTGGCCCCTCCCGGCACCAGCGAGCACCACTCGGGCCTTGCCATGGACATCGTCTCCGGGGACTACTACACCAAGTACAGCGACCTGGTGGAGGAGTTCGAGAACGAGCCCGAGGCGGTGTGGCTAAAGGAGAACTGCGCCCGGTTCGGCTTTGTCCTGCGGTTCCCCAAGGACAAGACCGCCATCACCGGCATCAACTACGAACCCTGGCACTTCCGTTACGTGGGGGAGGAGCACGCCAAGGTCATCATGGAACAGGGCCTCTGCTTGGAGGAATACCTGGGGGAAACTGATTAGCGAGCCGCCCGCCTCCGCTCCCGGACCGGCGTGGCCTTCTCCCGGGCCCTGCCGGAGAGGAGGAACCGGTCCCCCCGGAAGGCAAGGGCGTAGCCCTCCAGCCCCTCCACCCGAGCGTCCCAGCGCCCCCGGGGGACGTCCTCCCCCGCCGGGAGGAAGGTCCCCATCCGGGCGGTCCCCCCGGCCAGGGCCAGGGGCAGCTCCCCCGGCGTCTCCGGCCCGGGGGCGGTGGCGATGGTCCGCCCGAAGCCCAGGACCTCCCCGTCCAGCAGAAAGGTCATCTCGGTCACCGTGAGATACAGTTCCTTCATTTTCCCGTCCTCCTTGTCACAGTTTTGGAAGGTCCCCCTTCCGATTGATGCCAGTATAGCACAAAGCCTGTCCCGTTATCAGGACAGTGTCGGACCGGGTCGTGTCCTGTCGAAACACTGTCCGTCTATTGGTACAGTCTATGCCCGGCCTGTCCCGGTTATTCCCCCAAAGGAGGTGGCCTCCCATGCCCCGATTCCAAAAGGTCTACCTGGAGATCACCAACGCCTGCAACCTCCGCTGCCCCTTCTGCCCCCCGACAAAGCGCCCCCCGGCCTTCCTCACAAGGGAGCAGTTCCTTCGGGCCCTGGACCAGCTGGCCCCCTATACGGAATACCTCTACTTCCACGTCAAAGGGGAGCCCCTCCTCCACCCCCTCCTGCCGGAGTTCCTGGCCCTGGCGGGGGAGAGGGGCTTCCAGGTGACCCTCACCACCAACGGGGTCCTCCTGCCCGAGAGGGGAGGGAACCTCCTGGCCGCCCCGGCCCTCCGCCAGGTGAACCTCTCCCTCCACAGCTACCAGCCCCGGGCCCACGGGGGGATGGGGGAGTTCGTCGCCGCCGCAACCGCCTTTGCCCGCCGGGCGGCGGAAGGGGGCAAGCACGCCGTGTTTCGCCTCTGGACCCTGGACAGCCGCCGGGAGGCGGACGGGACCTGCCGGGCCCTCCTGGACCTCCTGGCCGGGGAGTTCCCCGGAGCCGGGGACCTGGCGGCCCGGTCCAAGGAGCGTTCCCTGACCCTGGGGGAGCACATCTTCCTCAGCTTCGAGGAGGAGTTCGCCTGGCCCGGCCTTTCCGCCCCGGTCATCCCCGGCCCGGGGACCTGCTACGGCGCCCGGCGGATGCTGGGGGTCCTCTGCGACGGCACCGTCGTTCCCTGCTGCCTGGACGGGGAAGGGGAGTGCCCCCTGGGGAACCTCTTCGCCGAGGACCTCCGGGACATCCTGGCCCGTCCCCCCCTGGAGGAGATGGCCCAAGGTTTCCGGGAGCGGAGGATCACCCAGGAGCTCTGCCGCCGGTGCGGCTACCGGACCCGGTTCCGAAAATAACGCATAAAGCCCCCGCCACCGGAAAGAATGGTAGTTGTACCATCTAAACAGGAGGCGGGGGCTTATCAAAAGGAGAGGGAAACTGCGGGAATACTGGGGTCTGTTCTGCCTGGGGGCGGTGGGGTACAGCCTGCTGGAGATCCTCTGGCGGGGATACACCCACTGGACCATGGGGGTGACGGGGGGCCTCTGCCTCTCCACCCTCTACCGGGTCAGCGGGGCGGTGAAGGACTGGGGGACCGGGGCCCGGTGCGCCCTGGGCTCGGCCATCATCACCGCCTACGAGCTGGCGGCGGGGTGGCTGGTGAATCTCAAACTGGGCTGGGATGTCTGGGATTACTCCCGCCTGCCCTTCCATTTTCGGGGGCAGATTTGTTTGCTATACAGCGTGATATGGTTCCTGCTGTCCATGCCCATCTTTGGGCTTTGCTATCTGCTGAAAGAGCACCATTCTTAAAGCTGGTGTTGTTGGGGTCGTGCCGGGCGTCTGCTCTTGGGGCTTCTCGTTCCAGATTCGGCCTTCGGCCTGTCTGGAAGGGCAGTTTGTACAGGGCGAAAGGGAGGGCGCTCCCGCGGCTGGGTGACGGGGCAGGCTCGTTACCGGCCGCAGGTTGTCACTTCGAGAAAACAAAGCCGGGGAAGGGTAACTTACAACCCTTTCCCGGCTTCGTTTGTTTTTTCCTGCGGCCTGGTTTTGACAGGCCCGTTTTCGTTTGGTCGTTGGTTCAGCGGCCCGCCTCATACATCCGTACAGACGGCCACCGCCCAGGGGTATTTCGCCCGCTGCGGCGGGCGACCAAAGGCTTCGCCTCTGGACTCCAC
>CANOCD010000065.1 GCA_947564495.1 uncultured Angelakisella sp.
GCTAACTGATTTCGTTGTTAGTTTAACATAACTAACTCAACCTGTCAAGATGACCCCGGGGTTACTTTTTTCCCATCGTGTAAAAATTTTTTCGGCCCGGACCCCTTGACAGGTTGAGTTAGTTATGTTAAACTAACAACGAAATCAGTTAGCGGACGCTAACAACAGGAAAGGAGGTCTGCCCTATGATGCCTTTGACCTTGGCACGGCCCGGGGAAACGGTGACCATCCGCAGGGTGTCCGGCAGGGACGAGACCCGGCGGCGGCTGGCGGAGCTGGGCTTTGTGGCGGAAAGCACCGTCACGGTGGTCAGCCGGCTGGCGGGGTCGCTGATCCTGCAAGTAAAGGACAGCCGGGTGGCCCTGGACCGGGACCTGGCGGGACGCATCCTGATCTGAAAAGGAAAGTGAGGAGATACCGGATGAAAACACTGAAGGACGCAAGGGTTGGCGACACCGTCACGGTGCGGCGGCTCCACGGGGAGGGGCCGGTGAAGCGGCGGATCATGGACATGGGCCTCACCAAGGGGGTGGAGGTCTTTGTCCGCAAGGTGGCCCCCCTGGGGGACCCCATGGAGCTGAACCTCCGGGGGTACGAGCTGACCATCCGCAGGGGCGACGCCGCCATGGTGGAGATCGACGAGGCGGGGTGAGCCCCCCTCCCCTGTCCGCCGGAGGCAAGGCGGCCCCTGTAGTTAGTCATGACAAACATCTGTGAAGGAGTGACCATCCCATGAACACGACCATTGCCCTTGCGGGCAACCCCAACTGCGGCAAGACTACTTTGTTCAACGACCTCACCGGCTCCAGCCAGTACGTGGGCAACTGGCCCGGGGTGACGGTGGAAAAGAAGGAGGGGCGGCTCCGGGGCCGCAAGGACGTGACCATTCAGGATCTCCCCGGCATCTACTCCCTGTCCCCCTACACCCTGGAGGAGGTGGTGGCCCGGGAGTACCTGGTGAAGGAACAGCCCGACGCCATCCTCAACATCGTGGACGGGACCAACCTGGAGCGAAACCTCTACCTCACCACCCAGCTTCTGGAGCTGGGCATCCCCGTGGTGGTGGCGGTAAATATGATGGACCTGGTGCGGAAGAACGGCGACGAGATCGACCTCGCCGGGCTGTCCCGGGAGCTGGGCTGTCCCGTGGTGGAGACCAGCGCCCTGAAGGGCCAGGGGAGCCTTGCGGCGGCGGAAGCGGCCCTGGAGGCGGCCCGGTCCCCCAGGGGGGAGTCCCCCGGTATCTTTACCGGCGCCGTGGACCGGGCCCTGGGGCAGATCCGGGAGGCCATCGCCCCCCTGGCGGACCCCCGGCGGCTGGGGTGGTATGCCGTCAAGCTGTTCGAGGGGGACGAGAAGGTCCTGGCCGAGCTGGCCCTCCCCGCCGGCCTCCGGGCCCGCCTGGAGGCTTATGTCCGGGACTGCGAGGACCAGCTGGAGGACGACGCCGAAAGCATCATCACCGACCAGCGGTACGCCTTTATCACCGGGGCGGCGGCC
Source organism: uncultured Angelakisella sp. (assembly GCA_947564495.1). Lineage (GTDB taxonomy): Bacteria > Bacillota > Clostridia > Oscillospirales > Ruminococcaceae > Angelakisella. Next base: position 1,501 of record CANOCD010000065.1, read on the forward strand.
CGGACGGTCCGGAAAAAGGCGGCGGCCCACAGCCTTTCCGCCTCGGACAAGATCGACCGGGTGGTGACCCACCGGGTGCTGGCCCTGCCTGTCTTTGCCGGGGTGATGTTCCTCCTCTACGCCATCGCCATGGGGGGCTGGGGCATCTCCATTGGGACCATGGGCACCGACTGGGCCAACGACGTCCTCTTCGGGGAATGGGTCCCCGGCTGGGCGGAAGGGGCCCTGGCCGCCCTGGGGGTGGCCGAGGGCGGCTGGCTCCACGGCCTTATCCTGGACGGCATCCTGGCCGGGGTGGGGGCGGTGCTGGGCTTCGTCCCCCAGCTGCTGGTGCTGTTCCTCCTCCTGGCCATCCTGGAGGACGTGGGCTACATGGCCCGGGTGGCCTTCATCATGGACCGCATCTTCCGCCGCTTCGGCCTGTCCGGCAAGAGCTTCATCCCCATGCTGGTGGCCACCGGCTGCGGCGTCCCCGGCATCATGGCCTCCCGGACCATCGAGCAGGACCGGGACCGGAAGATGACCATCATGACCACCGGCTTTATCCCCTGCGGTGCCAAGATGCCCATCATCGGGCTGTTCGCCGGGGCGGTGTTCGGGGGCTCGGCCTGGGTGGCCGTCTCCGCCTTCTTCATCGGCATCGGGGCGGTGGTGGTCTCCGGCGTCATGCTGAAGAAGTTCCGGGCCTTTGCCGGGGAGCCCGCCCCCTTCGTCATGGAACTCCCCGCCTACCACCTGCCCTCGGCGGGGAACGTCCTCCGGGCCACCTGGGAGCGGGGTTGGTCCTTCATCAAGCGGGCGGGGACGGTGATCCTCCTTAGCTCCATCGTCCTCTGGTTCCTCCAGGGCTACGGCTTTGACGGCGGCGTCTTCGGCGCCGTGGAGGACAACAACGCCTCCCTTCTGGCTGCCCTGGGCAACGCCGCCGCCTGGATCTTCGCCCCCATCGGCTGGGTCGGGGATATGGCCTGGAAGGCCACCGTTGCCACCGTCACCGGCCTTATCGCCAAGGAGGAGGTGGTCAACACCTTCGGGGTGCTCTACCGCTACGCCGGGGAGGCGGACCTCATGGAGGACGCCAGCGGCATCTACGCCGCCATCGGGGCGGACTTCGGGGCCATGGCCGCCTACAGCTTTATGATCTTCAACCTCCTCTGCGCCCCCTGCTTCGCCGCCATGGGGGCCATCAAGCGGGAGATGAACAGCGCCAGGTGGACGGCGGCGGCCATCGGGTATATGTGCGGCTTCGCCTATGTTGTCTCCCTCATCGTGTTCCAGCTGGGCGGGCTGTTCACCGGGGAGGCCAGCTTCGGCCCGGGGACCATCGTGGCTCTGGCCCTGCTGGGGGGCATCCTCTGGCTGCTGTTCCGCAGGGGCTATCAGGGGGCGGAGCATCCCCGGCGGCTGTCCACGGCTGTCCCTGCCGCCGCCAAGTGACCGCTATAGAAAGGAGTGTCTGACTATGGGAGACTTTATCGTCATCGCTGTCCTGGCCCTTGCGGTGGCCCTGGCTGTCCGGTCCCTGTGGCGGTCCCGCAGGACCGGGGGCTGCAACGGCGACTGCGGGAACTGCCGGGGCTGTCACTGACAGCCGATCCCGCAGAACATAGCAAAAGGCCCGGACGGATGTACCGTCCGGGCCTTTGTTCTGCTGTTTTTGGCGGTCAGGCCCCCAGATAGGCTTTCCGCACGTTGTCGTCTTTGAGCATGGCGGCCCCTTCGCCCTCCATGACCACGTCCCCTGTTTCCAGGACGTAGGCCCGGTCGGCGATGGAAAGGGCCATCTTGGCGTTCTGCTCCACCAGCAGGATGGTGACCCCCTCCCGGCTGACTTCCTCGATGGTGGTGAAGATCTCCTTCACCAGCAGGGGGGAAAGTCCCATGGAGGGTTCGTCCAGGAGGAGGATACGGGGGCGGCTCATCAGGGCCCGGCCCACCGCCAGCATCTGCTGCTCGCCGCCGGAGAGGGTCCCCGCCAGCTGGCGGCTCCGCTCCTTGAGGCGGGGGAAGCGGCGCATGACGTCGGCCATGTCCTTTTCCACCTGGTCCTTGTCCTTGCGGAAGAAGGCCCCCATCTCCAGGTTCTCGGTGACGGTCATCTGGGCAAAGACGTGGCGGCCCTCGGGGACGTGGGCCATCCCCATGGCCACGATCTTGTGGGGCTCGGTGGCCAGCAGCTCTTTACCGTTAAACAGGACGCTGCCGCTGGCGGCCTTGGTGAGGCCGGTGATGGTGTGCAGGATGGTGGTCTTGCCCGCCCCGTTGGCCCCGATGAGGGAGACGATCTCCCCCTCGTTGACCGTGAGGCTGACGTTGTGGATGGCGTGGATGGCGCCGTAGTTGACATTCAGGCCGGTGACCTTCAGGATCTCTTTCATCGTTTCCCCTCCCTATTCGCTGTCCTGGCCCAGATAGGCCCCGATGACCCTGGGGTCGTTGGCGATCTCGTAGGGGGTGCCGGCGGCGATGATCTGGCCGTAGTCGATGACCACGATCCGCTCGCAGATGCTCATCACCAGGCTCATGTCGTGCTCGATGAGGAGGATGGACATCCCGAACCGGGTGCGGATGAGGGTGATGGTCTCCATGAGCTCGGCGGTCTCGGTGGGGTTCATCCCGGCGGCGGGCTCGTCCAGCAGGAGGATCTTGGCCCCTGTGGCGATGGCCCGGGCGATCTCCAGCTTGCGTTGGCGGCCGTAGGGGAGGTTCTTGGCCTTCTGGGCCACCTCGTTCTCCATATGGAACACCGAGAGGATGTCCCGGGCCTTGCGGTCGATCTCCTCCTCCTCCTTCCAGTATCTGGGCAGGCGGAGGATGCCCTCCAGGGCGGAGTAGGTCATGCTCTGGTTAAAGGCCACCTTGACGTTGTCCAGGACGGTGAGGTCCTGGAAGAGGCGGATGTTCTGGAAGGTCCGGGCGATGCCGGCCTCCACCATCTGGTGGGGGCGCTTGCCCAACATCGACTTGCCGTTGAGGTAGAAGTTGCCCTCGGTGGGCTGGTACACCCCGGTGAGGAGGTTAAAGACGGTGGTCTTCCCCGCCCCGTTGGGGCCGATGAGGCCCACCAGGTCCCCCTCGTAGAGCTCCATATCAAAGCCGCTGACGGCGTGGAGGCCGCCGAAGGTGATGCCCAGGTTTTCCGCCTTCATCACCGGGGCGGCGTTTTTCCCGTTGGCTGTGGTCATCGCCCGGCGCCTCCTTTCTCCTTGGTCTTGCCTTTCAGCCTGCCCAGCAGTCCCGCCGGGGAGAGGTCCCGCTCCTCCAGCAGGGTCTTGAGGGCGGGGTTGTTGATGGTGAGCATCACAGCGATGAGAATGATGGCGTAGATAAGCATCCGGGCCTTGGTGATGAACTCAAAGCCCCGGAGCATCTCGGGGAGGATGTAGAGCAGGGCGGCGGAGAGGATAGAGCCTCGGATGCTCCCCAATCCCCCCAGCACCACGAACACCAGGATGAGGATGGAGGTGTTGAAGCCGAACTTGCTGGAGACGGTGGAGGAGTAGTTGAGGCCGAACAGCGCCCCGGCCGCCCCCGCCAGTGCGGCGGAGATGACAAAGGCCATGAGCTTGTACTTGGTGACGTGGATGCCCACGCTCTCGGCGGCGATGCGGTTGTCCCGCAGGGCCATGATGGCCCGTCCCGCCCGGCTGGCCACCAGGTTCTGCACCACAAAGAGGGTGACCAGGACCAGGAGGAACCCGGCGGTGAAGCTGGCAAGTTTCGGCACCCCCACCGCCCCCATGGGCCCTTTGATGACCATGACGCCGCCCTCCCCCAGGGTCGGGCCGGCGGAGTTGGTGGTGACGTGGAGGCCCTTTTCATCCAGGCCGATGTAGAGGACCACGATGATGTTGCGGATGATCTCCCCGAAGGCCAGGGTGACGATGGCCAGGTAGTCCCCCTGGAGGCGGAGCACCGGCACGCCTACCAGCACCCCGCCCAGGGCCCCGGCGACGCTCCCCACCAGGATGGCGGCGACTAAGCGCAGGCCGGGGGCGGCGTCGGGCAGGGCCATAGCGGTGACGATGCCGGAGAAGGCCCCCAGGCTCATAAAGCCGGCGTGGCCCAGGCTGAGCTCCCCCAGGATGCCCACGGTGAGGTTCAGGGAGATGGCCATGACGATGTAGCAGCAGACCGGCACCAACAGGCTTTTGAGGGTGTTGGAGATCATGCCCCGGGCGATCATCAGCTGGAGGACGAGAAAGGCGGCGATGACGATGCCGTAGTTGATAAAGCCGTTCACGGAGGCTTTGCTTAACTTTTTCATTCTGTCACCTCACACTTTTTCGGGCACGTACTTACCCAGCAGCCCGGCGGGCTTGACCAGCAGCACGATGATGAGCACCGCAAAGACCACGGCGTCGGAAAGGTCGGTGGAGATGTAAGCCTTGGCGAAGGTCTCGATGATCCCCAGGAGGATGCCCCCCAGGAAGGCCCCGGGGATGGAGCCGATGCCCCCGAACACGGCGGCGGTAAAGGCCCGGATGCCGGGCATGGAGCCGGTGGTGGGGGAGAGGACGGGATAGGCCGAGCACATGAGCACCCCGGCGATGGCCGCCAGGGCGGAGCCGATGGCGAAGGTCATGGAGATGGTGGAGTTGACGTTGATGCCCATGAGCTGGGCGGCGCCCTTATCCTCGGAGCAGGCCCGCATGGCCTTACCCATCCGGGTGCGGCTGGTAAAGAGGGTGAGGCAGACCATCACCACCAGGCAGCAGGCCATGGCCATGAGGGAGACGTAGGAGATGTTCAGCCGCCCCCCGGCCAGGGAGAGGGCCCCGGAGACGACGGGGGTAAAGGTCTTGGTATCCGCCCCCCAAAGCAGCTGGGCCCCGTTTTGCAGCAGGTAGCTGACCCCGATGGCGGTGATGAGCACCGCCAGGGAGGGGGCCTCCCGGAGGGGCTTGTAGGCCAGGCTCTCGATGAGGATGCCCAGGGCGGTGCAGACCACCATGGCCAGCAGCACCCCCGCCAGAGGGGGAAGGCCGTATTTGCCGGTGGCGAAGAAACACATGAACGCCCCCACCATGATCACGTCGCCGTGGGCGAAGTTGAGCATCTTGGCGATGCCGT
>CANOCD010000066.1 GCA_947564495.1 uncultured Angelakisella sp.
TTTTAGATGCCTAAGTCTCCAGGCACAAACTAACGGCCTTCGACCGGTAAGGCCGAAGGCCGTGTAGGGTGTGCCTGCGGCCGCTTGGCCGCTGGTGCCGGTGGCGGGGGTCGAACCCGCACGGTATCGCTACCAACGGATTTTGAATCCGCCTCGTCTGCCAATTCCAACACACCGGCATATTCACGCTCTCCAAAGCGCCTCTTTAGTATAATATGTTTCCCGGGAAATTGCAAGCACTATTTTCCGGGGGACGCTATCTCTTCTTCCCCAGCGCCTCCCGGGCGTGGCGGTAGGCCGCCTCCTCCCCCTGGTCCCGGAGGGTGATAAGCAGCGCCTCCAGCAGGGCCCGGGTCTCCGGGTGGAGAAGGTAGTGGTCCTGGCTGTGCCGGTAATACTCCCAGGCCGAGGCGTCGGTGTACCGCTCCCCCAGGTAGACCTTGCTGGCCGCCACCCGGTCGCAGAAGCTCTCCACGACATACCGCTCCGGCATCCGGCAGCCGCAAAGGGCGTGGTCCCCTGCGGGGCTGTAGTCGATCCAGTATTCCAGGTGGTGCTTGTTCCGCCCCTTGTGGTGGAGCCAGGCGGCGCTGTACCCCTTCTCCAGCCGCTCCGCCTCGTTGGGGCTGTGGTCCCCCTGGAAGTACCGGGCCCCCACCAGGAACTCCACCGGGCTGTATTTGGAAAGATCGTGGGTCAGGCCCTGCCAGTAAAGCCCCACCCGAAAGCAGGCCCGCCGGACCAGGCGGCGGTGGTGGTTCACGGTTCGCAGATGTCCAAGCCAGTCCATGGGCGTTCCTCCTTTTCTTGGATGCTGTGCCGCCGGGGGTGATGAGGGGGGAGGTTGTCCGGCGGCGAGCGGTTCCCCCCCTGTTGGCTCGGATTCGTCCGTTCCGGATTCGGCCCCAGCCGGGGCCTGTCCGGAAGGGCAGGCGGTACAAGGCGCAAGCGAGGGCGCTCCTGCGGCTGGGTGTGGGTGCAGGCTCGTACCGGCCGCAGGTTGTCACTTCGATTTCAGCGGGTGCAGAAGGAAAACCAGCCCTTCGTTCCCGGCGCCATGTTTTTCCTGCGTCCGGTTTTGTTTGGCTCGTTCCTGGGTTCAGCGGCCCGGTCCATACGTTTGTACAGGCCGTCGGCGCCTAGGGGTATTTCGCCCGCTGCGGCGGGCGACCAAAGGCTTCGCCTCTGGACTCCACCGCCCTTTGAAAAGGGCGGCCCTAAACTTTGCCTGGCACGGTTTTTACCTTGCGCTTGGCCCTACCCGATGATCACCCTTGCCGACGGCAGGACCTTCTTGCTCCCCCCGCTCTTGATGGCCAGCGCCAGCGCCAGCGAAAGCAGCCCCACCCGGCCTAAAAACATATTGCAGATCAGCACCAGTTTCCCAACCACCCCGGCAGCCCCCGAGACCCCCACCGAAAGCCCCACCGTGGCAAAAGCCGACGTCTCCTCAAATAACACGTCGGTCATCGAAAAATCCCCGCCCAGGGAAAACCAGATGACCACCGTGGACACCGCCACAATGAGCACCCCCATGGTGATGAGGGTCAGCGCCCGGTACACCGTCTGCGCCTCCACCCGCCTGCGGCCGATGATGGTCTCCTCCTCCCCCCGCATCACCGAGACAATGGTCATCACCACCACCGCCACGGTGGTGATCTTGATGCCCCCGCCGGTCCCCGCCGGAGCCGCCCCCACGAACATCAGCAGCACCGACAGGACCTTGGACTGGTCGGTGAGGGCCGCCAGATCCACCGTGTTGAACCCCGCCGTCCGGCAGCTCACCGAGTGGAAGAGGGCGGCGTTCACCTTCCCCGGCAGGGAGAGGGGCCCCAGGGTGCCGGGGTTGTTCCACTCCAGGGCCAGGAATCCGACGAAGCCCGCCCCCAGCAGCGCCGCCGTGAGGATGAGGACGATCTTGGTATGGAGGGTGACGGTCCGGGTCTTCCGCCATTTCAGCAGGTCATCCCAGACCACGAAGCCCAATCCCCCCAGGACCACCAGGGCCATGGCGGGGAGGGTCAGCAGCCAGCTGCCCTCGAAGGCGGTGAGGGAGGCGAAGGGGGTCCCCTCCCGGCCCATAAGGTCGAAGCCGGCGTTGCAGAAGGCCGAGACCGAGGTGAACACCGAGGCGGCCAGCCCGTCCCGGAATCCCATCCTGGGGATGAAGGTGGCGGACAGGGCCAGAGCTCCCAGGAGCTCCACCAGGAAGGTGCCCAGGATCACGGTGCGGACCAGGTGGCGGACCCCGGCGAAGGAATCGCTGTTCACCGATTCCTTGGCCAGGTCGGCGGCCCGCAGGCCCATCCGACGCCCAACCAGGACCTGGAAGAAGGCCCCCATGGTCACCAGGCCCAAGCCCCCCACCTGGATGAGGGCCAGGATGATCCCCTGGCCGGCGGCGGACCAATGGCTCCAGGTGTCGTAGACCACCAGGCCGGTGACGCAGGTGGCGGAGGTGGCGGTGAAAAGGGCCTCCAGGGGCGGGGTGAAGGCGCCGTCCCGGGAGGCGAAGGGGAGGACCAGCAGGGCGGTCCCCGCCCCGATGATGAGCAGGAAGCTGAGGCAGATGGTCCGGGCGGGGTTCTGGGCCATGCGGCCCTCCCCCTCCCCGGAGAGGGGGCGGTTGAACATGACGCTCCCTCCTTTACCGGGGCCGGCGGGCGGATTTCGCCTTGGGCTTGGGTCTGGGGCGGCGGCGGGGCTGGCGGGGCCCGGAGGGCTCCTCCAGGACGCCCAGGCGCTTTTTGGCCAGGCGGATGAGCCGCTTGTCGTTGGCGAAGGTGACCAGGTCCCCGGCCTCCAGGAGGGGGGCCCAGCGCAGCTCGCTGATCTCCTCCTCCTGGCGGACCAGCTCGTCCCCCAGGGCCTCCCCCAGGAAGTACACCACCTGTTTTTTCACCCCGGCCTGGGGGAAATACTCCACGCTTTCCCGGAACCCGTCGTAAAGGCGGATGGAGAGGCCGGTCTCCTCCTTCACCTCCCGGAGGGCGGTCTGGCGCTCGGTCTCCCCGGCCTCCACGTGGCCTTTGGGGAAGGACCAATGGCCGCCGAACCGATGGCGGAGGAGGACCAGATCATATTGCTCGCCGTTTTTGCGGATGACCAAAGCTCCGCAGGATTTTTCCCGTTTCATACACGCTTCATCCTTTTCCCGTTTGCAGCCGGCCGGCGGGGAAGCCGGGCGGCCCGGTTTTTGTTGATACACTATTACTATACCATTTTTTCGGGGAGAATAAAAGAGTATTTTTCGCACAGAGCAGAAAAAAGGCGGGGGCGGGCCGAAGGCAGGGCAGGACCCGAGCCGGGGAAAGCCCAGGGCCGCCCGGGGCCTCCCCCGTCCGGATACGCAGGAAAAGGCCAGCCCGTCAAACAACAGGCTGGCCTTTCTTTGCACAGGACCAAAAAGCGAAGTCCCAGGGGTGGCCGGAGCGGCGCCGCCGTCACGTAATCACGGGGAGCGCCTTATCCCTCGTCCCCGGGGGAGCGAGGGTCCTCGGCGGCGGGGTCCTTTTTCCTGCGGAAGCGTGCCAGGCAGATGGCCACGGCGCCCACCAGGAAAAGCACGCTGAGGGAAGCCCAGCTTTCGGTGTCGGTCTCGTCGCCAGTGCCGGGGTGCTTCCGGGAGGTCACGCTGCTGCCGTCGGGGGGCGGGGCGGAGCTGCTGTCATCGCCGTCGTCATCATCGCCGCCGCCGGGGGGCGCGGAAGAGCTGGAGGAACCGGAGGAGCTGGAGGGCGGCGGGTCCTCCGGCTTCTGGCGGCTGTTGGTAAAGCGGGCCGGCGGCGCCACGGTGACGTTCTTCTGGTCGGGGTCCACAGGGATGGTCCCGGAATGGACCCGGTCCGCCGGGTCGGGATACCAGCCCGCCTCCGGCTCTTCGGTGACGGTGTACTTGGTGCCCTGGGGCAGGCCCAGGATGGCCACCGCCTCGTCGTGGTGGAGGAGCAGCTCCCCGCCGTTTTTGATCTTGCCGGTCTTGTCGTCGCCGTAGAAGTGGTACTCAAAGGTATCCTCCAAGGGGGTCCCGTCGGGGGCCGTTAATTCGACCTTGAAGCGGAAAAGCTGGGTGTAGTCGCTGTCGTCCAGGACCTCCCCGGCCACCGTCTTGCTGATGGTCAGGCTGCCGGTGGTGATGGGGGCGTCGGCCCGGTCCCCAACCACCACCATGTTTACCATGCTGAACAGGTTGGTGAGGTCGGTGTCCCCCAGGTTCTCCATGTTGGCGTCGGGGTCGGCGGCGGCGTAGCCCAGATCGCCGATCAGGGCCGGCCAGTTCTGCTGGATTCGGGTGCGGACATAGCCGGTGTCGGTGACAAAGTAGGGGGTGAAGTAAGCTCCGCCGTCCTCGTCGTGGAGGCCGTAGTCCTGGCCCTCGGGGTTGTTCTTTTTGTAGTGGAGGTTCATGGTCCGGAGGACATTGGTCCCCTCCAGCTTTGCGTCCTGCCAGCCGTCCAGGTGGAAGCTGCCGCTCTCCTGGACCTGCATCACGGCCAAAATGTCCTGGAGGGTGACGTCCACCTTTTGGCTGGCGGCGTACTGGTGCATGGTCTGGGTGAGGGTCCCTGCCCCGGCCATGACGCTGACCCCGTCGTCTTTGGTGCCCGCGTCGGCATAGATGGAGTAGGTCCCCACCTTGATGTTGATCTTGGTGTCGTTGACCTTATAGCCCGTCGGAGGCGTCATTTCCTTTAAGTAATACTGCCCGTCCTGGGCGTTGGCCCAGACCGCCTGGGCCTGACCGTCAATGGTGTTGTCCCCGGCGGGGGAGAAGACCAGCATCCCGTTTTGATCCGTCTTGCCGCTGGCCCGGGGAGTTTTCTCGTCGTTGAAGAAGAGGCCGAACACGGTGCCCGCCAGAGGTTCGCCGTCCTGGTCGATCTTCAGGACCCGCAGCTCCCGGCGCTCGTTGGGGATGTAGATGAGGGAGCGGAAATCCCGGTTGAACTGCTTAACGCTGAGGAACTTGAACTCGTCCAGGGAAAGCAGTTGGTAGGTGGCCTCCACCCCCTTGGCCTGGACAAGGGCCCGCAGGGCGGCATAACGTTTTGCGGGGGTGTCCTCGTGGATGCCCAGGGCGTTCAGGGCGGCAGGGTCAAGGAACCCGTAGATCATCTGGATGTCGCCGTCCGGGTTGTTGAGGAGGTAGCGGTTGGCCAGGCCGGGCAGGTCGAAGAGGGTGCCGTGGAGGCGGCGGTTGCCATCGTCCCAGTCCAGGTGCCAATCGGCGGTGTTCCGCTTTTTGGCCTGGTTCAGGATCGCCATGGCGGCGGCTTCTTTCCAGGCCGCCTCGACGCCCTGGGTGGTCACGGTGTTCTTGTCGATGGGCACCGCCTGGAAGCTGTCCAGGTTGCTGCCGTAAAGGGCCATCCAGCTCTTGTCGGACTTTTTCTTCATCATGGGGATGGCCACGACCAGTCCTTTTTCCTGGTCGTCGTTCCCCACCGGTTTGCTGCTGTCCGGGACAACGGTTTCGCCCTCCACCTTGCCGTAGTTCAGGCTGGCGGCGGCGGTGACATTGGAGACCGAGCAGGCGTAGGCGCCGGTGGTCCAGCGGTTGGCCACCGAGAGCATGGAGGTGCTGGTGTCATACCCCAGCACGATGGGCACCGGCTGTTTGCGGTAGCCGGCGGGTTCCTTTGTCTCCTCCAGGATGTAATATTGGTCGCCCCGGTCGGCAAAGTTGAAGTATTGGCCGTCCGCCGTCATAAAGACAGCGGAGCCGTCCGATTGGGTGGTGAGTTCCACCAGAAGTTTTGCGTTGTCCTTCTTTTTGACATAGAAGACTTTGTTTTCCAGGCTGGGGTCGTCGCCCTGGGTGTTCTTGTCCAGGTCCCGGTCGGTGTAAAGGCACTGGACGGCGTTGGCGGTCCCCTTTGCGACCTCCTCGGCCTCGTAAAGCTCAAATTCCACGCCGGGGCGAGGCTGGCCGTACTGGTCCACCTTGACGATCCGCTGGTGGAGCAGGGGCTGGAGGTTGAAGTTCAGGGCGATACTGGAGTCGTAATTGCCCCGCTCCAGGTAGAACATTTTCAGGGTGTGGCTGGTGTTGCTGGCGAAGGTTTCGCCGTTCCACTGGGTCTCGCCCAGGGTCACCTTGGTATTGTCGAGGGCGGCCTTTTCGTACTGTTTTCTCAGGGTGGTGTGGGTCACCATTCTGTCGGAGGCCGCAGGATCATCCGGAATCCCTTTGCTGTCAAAAGCCCGGCCTATGTAAATATCCCCGGTGGCAAAGTTGATGGTGCCGTAAATTTCGCTGTGGGTGCCCCCCAGGTCCAGGACCAGGACGTCATCCACAAAGACCCAAACGTCATCGTCCCCGGAAAACTGAAAGGTCATGGGGTCGCCCTTGCCGCTCCCGGTGTTGATCATGCCGTTGTTGGGCTGGCGGAAGTCGACCTCGACAGTCATGCCCAGGTGGTGGTTCATGGTGTTGCGGGCGCAGGGGACGGTACTGCTCAACTTCCCGTTTTCATCCAGGGTGTTAAAAACTTCGCTTCCCTTGTTAAAGGGGAAGAAATTGCC
>CANOCD010000067.1 GCA_947564495.1 uncultured Angelakisella sp.
CCGGTTCCCGTGCCTCACACTTGCGCTTAGTTTGGCTGCCAGCCGATACCCTTCAACTCGGCCACATCGGTTTTGAGCGTGGCAACGTCTTCCTTCAACTCGGCGATTTCGCCCTTCATCCCGGCAACGTCAGCTTTAAGTCCGGCAACATCACCTTTCAATTCAGCAATGTCGCCCTTCATCTCTGCGATGTCCTCCCGGATGGGGTTCAGTAAATCATTCATCAGCCCAGAGATCGCAAGCAGATCTTCTTTCGTCAACATCTCCATCCCCCCCTTTGTCCACTCCATTATACCAGCCGCTGGAGCCGATTGCAAGCATTATTTCCCATAATGCCACAATACTACCCACGGCTGTCAGCCAATAGCCACCGTGGTCCCGCCAAAAACTCCGGCTCAATTTGTACCTCAATACTACGCCAAAGAGATCTTCCCCATCACCACCGGGCGCTTCGCCCCGGTCACGCTGGGCAGCGTGTTCGCCTGCTCCCGGATGCAGCAGTCCGCCATCAGCGCAAAGGCCACCGCCTCCTTGGCGTCGCTGCTCCACCCCAGGTCCTCCTGGGTCTTGACCATCACCCCCAGGGGGGCGAACCTTTGGGCCAAATACCCCAGCAGCGTCTTGTTGTACCCCCCGCCGCCGCCGACCACCAGCTCCATCGCCTGGTGCCCCGGCAGCACGTACCGCCGGTAGGCGTCCTCGATGGACCAGGCGGTGAGGTCGGTGACGGTGGCCATCAGATCGGCGTCGGATACCCCCTGCTCCCGGGCCCGCTCCAGGATGCCCGCCGTGTACTGGGTCCCGAACAGCTCCCGCCCGGTGGTCTTTGGCAGGGGCAGGGCGTAGTAGGGCTCCTTCTGGAGAAGGGCCAGCAGCTCCCTGTTCACCGTCCCCCGGGCCGCCATGGCCCCGCCCTCGTCGTAGCTTTTGGCCCCCCCGGTGATGTGAGAGATCACAGCGTCAATGATCATGTTCCCCGGGCCGGTGTCAAAGGCGTAGACCTCCTCCGGTCGGGCGGCGGCGGGCATCACCGTCATGTTGCCGATGCCCCCGATGTTTTGCAGCAGGATACACTCCGACTCCCGGCGGTAGAGGAGGTACTCAGAGAAGGGCACCAGGGGCGCCCCCTGGCCCCCCGCCGCCATATCCGCCACCCGGAAGTCGCTGACGGTGACAAGCCCGGTCCGCTGGGCGATGACCGAGCCCTCCCCAATCTGGACGGTGTACCGGACAGGGCGGCCCCAGTAGTCCTCCGCCGCCGGGGCGTGCCAGATGGTCTGGCCGTGGGAGCCGACAAGGTCCACCTCCCCCGGGGTCAGCCCCGCCTCCCGGATGACCTCCAGGGCGGCCTGGGCGTAAATTTCACCAAGGAGGAAGTTCATCGCCCCCACCTTGTCCACCGTGGCCGTCTCCGGCTGAAAGAGGGTGAAGATGCCCTCCCGGACCTCCTTGGGGAAGGGGGTGTTCCGGAAGGCCAGCAGCTTCACCCGGGGGGCGGTCTCCTTGCCGCTGATCTCCACCAGGGCGGCGTCCACCCCGTCCACCGAGGTCCCCGACATCATGCCCACCACCCGGCGGACAGGCTTTTCCCGCAGATTCTCAAGCATTCCCTTTTTCCTCCTTTGCGGCGATGGCCCGGGCCAGATGGCCCCCGTTCTCTTCCAGCAGCCCCCGGGCCGCCTCCGGCTCCAGGCCGGTCTTTTCCAGCAGGATGGCCAGCTTCACCTGGCCCCCCGCTTTTTCCAGCAGCTCCCGGGCCCGCTCCTCATTCACGCCGGTGGCGTGGATGACCAGCCGCCGGGCCCGGTCCTGGAGCTTCTGGTTGCTGGCCCGGAGGTCCACCATGAGGTTGCCGTAGACCTTGCCCATTTTGATCATGGCGCAGGTGCTGAGGGTGTTGAGGACCAGCTTTTGGGCGGTGCCCGACTTCATCCGGGTGGAGCCGGAGATGACCTCCGGGCCAACCAGAGGGGCGATGGTGACTTCGCAGACCTCCTCCAGGCGGGAACGGGCGTTGGTGCAGAGGCCGATGGGGACGCTCCCCCGCTCCTTGGCCCTGCGGAGGGCCGCCAGGACGAAGGGGGTCCGGCCGCTGGCGGTGATGCCCGCCACGGCGTCATTTGGGCCGGTCTTCAGCTGGTCGATGAGGGCGGCCCCCGCCTCCTCGTCGTCCTCGCAGCCCTCCACCGGGGTCCGGAGGGCGACGTCCCCCCCGGCGATATGGCCCTGGACCAGCTCCGGCTCCACCCCGAAGGTGGGGGGGCACTCCGAGGCGTCCAGCACCCCCAGCCGCCCGGAGGTCCCCGCCCCCAGGTAGATCAGCCGCCCGCCCCGTTCCAGGCAGGCGCTGATGAGGTCCACCGCCCGGGCGATCTTCTCCTTTTCGGCGGCCACCGCCCCGGCCACCAAAGCGTCCTGGCGGTTGATGAGCTCCACCATCTCCAGGGTGGAGCACTGGTCGATATTCTTGGTCTCCTGGTTCACCATCTCGGTGGCAAGGCTGGCCAGATCTTCCTTCATGGGGCACCTCCTATGTCGTGGTAGATTTCCACTCCCATCTTATCCTATCCGGCGGGTTCTGTCAATAATGTTTCAAAGCCTATGGACTTCTTCCCCGGTTTTTGTTATACTTTATCTATAGCGTACAAAATCACGGTCAAGTCAGGCTTTCTGAATGTTCAGACTGACGCCAAAAAAGGGGGCGCTGACCTTGGACTTCTCCCGTGTCACCCGGATCATGGAGGACTACAAAGCCCGGGGGTACTACCCCTCGGCGGTCTGCCAGGTCTTTGACCGAGACGGCACTCTCTACCACCAAGCCTTCGGGGAGGCAGCGCCGGAAAGCTGGTTCGACCTGGCCTCGGTGAGCAAGCTGGTCTGCACCGTCATGGTGCTTCTCGCCATGGAGGAGGGCCGGTTATCCCCGGAGGACCGCCTTCTGGACCATCTGCCGGGGGAGAAGATCGGGCCCGCCACCCGGAAGCGGCTGGATCAAACCACCATCGCCCAGGTGATGACCCATACCTCGGGCATCCTGGCCTGGTACCCCTTTTACACCGACGGCGGGAATTTTTACGCCATTCTGGACCGCCTCATGGCCACCACCGCCCCGGAGGAGGGGATGGTCTACAGCGACCTGAACTTCATGCTCATGGGGGAGGTTTTCACCCACGTCACCGGCCTTGCCCTCCGGGAGGGGCTGGAGCGATACTTCCACCAGAGGCTGGGCATCCGGGACATCGCCTACGGCCCTGTGGACCCCGCCCTCTGCGTCCCCGGGTCCCGGGGGAATCAGATCGAAAAGAGGATGTGCGCCGAGCGTGGCCTCTTCTTTGACGGCTGGCGGCCCGACGGGGTGCCCAACCGGGGGGACTGCAACGACGGCAACGCCTATTACTACTGGGGCCAGTGCAGCGGCCACGCCGGGGCCTTCGCCAATTCCGGGGCCCTTGCCAAGCTGGGGCGGTTCCTTCTTGCCACCGGCAGCCCTGTTTTCCTCCGGGCCATGACCGAAAATGTCCAGGGCCGGGGGCTGGGGTTTGACCTCCGGGAGCCCTTCTCCCCGGGGTGCGGCCACAGCGGCTTCACCGGCACCAGCCTTTGGGTCTGCCGGGAGGCCGGCCTGGGGGCGGTCATCCTTACCAATAAATACGACTGCCCGGAGGGACACCAGCCGGGACCTTCCAACGAGTTCCGCCGGGCGGTACATAAGGCGGTGCTGGAACAGCTTGTCAAGGCGTGATGTCTGCTTTCCCGCAAGGAGGATTCCTTGTAACGATAGAAACGCGCACACAAAAAGGAGGTCTTTTTCCATGAAAATTTCCAAACGGCTCCTGGCCCTGGCAATGGCCGGCGTGATGGTCCTGGCCCTGGCCGCCTGCGGCGGCGGTGGCGGGAACAGCGCCCCCGCCCCCCAGAGCCCCGCTTCCCCCGCCCCCGACGCCGGGGGCAGCGCCCCCGAACCCGCCGCCCCGGTGGAGCAGATCTTAAAGTACGGCACCGACACCTGGCCCGCCGGCTTCGATCCCCACACCATCTCCGCCATTGCGGCCACCCGGGTCTTTAACCAGGTCTACGAGACCCTCATCTCCTTCAACACCGATATGACCTACCAGGGCGTCCTGGCCGAGAGCTGGGAGACCCCCGACGACACCACCTACATCTTCCACCTCCGCAAGGGGGTCAAGTTCCACAATGGCCGGGAGATGACCGCCGACGACGTCAAGTACAGCTTTGACCGCATCCTGGGCAAGACCGACGCCGGGGACATCGGCGCTTTGGGCAGCAGCGGCAGCTACTACGGCGGCATCGACACCATCGAGGTTGTGGACCCCGCCACTATCAAGTTCACCCTCAAGACCCCCAACGCCGCCTTCATGTCCAGCCTCACCTCCTCCTACGGGGCCATCGTCCCCAAGGAAGTCGTTGAGGCCAACAACGGGAGCCTTGCCTCCATCGAGACCATGTGCGGCACCGGCCCCTTCGTCTACAAGGATTCTGTGGTGGATAACTACATCACCCTGGAGAAAAACGCCGACTACTGGGAGGCCGGTTCCCCCAAGCTGGACGGCATCACCTACTACCTGATGGCGGACGAAAGCACCCGCCTGGCCGCCCTTCGCACCGGGGACATCAACCTTTGCTCCCTGTCCGCCCTGAACCTCTCCGAGGTGCAGAACGACAGCAGCGTCAAGGTCCTCTCCTACCAGTCCAACAACTACACCTACCTGGGCTTCAACCTCTCCAGCAAGAAGCTCCAGGATAAGAACGTCCGCCAGGCCATGAGCCTTGCGGTGGACCGGGATGCCATCATCGATTACGTCTACAACGGGGAGGCCACCGTCTCCACCTTTGTCGCCCCCGCCATGGGCCACTGGGTCTGGGATGCCCCCAAGGAGTCCCCCCTCTACAAGAAGAACATCGACGAGGCCAAAAAGCTCATGGAGGCCGCCGGCTACAGCGACAGCAACCGGATGACCCTCACCGTGGCCGCCGGCCTTCTGGATTCCATCCGGGATACTGTGGTCATCCTCCAGCAGCAGCTGAAGGAGATCTACATCGATGTGGAGATCAGCAACCTGGAGTCCGGGGAATATGTGGACATCTGGGGCAAGATGGATACCCCCGAGGCCGGCTTTGACGCCATGTGCGGCCAGAACGGCTCCGGCACCGACCCCAACCGGGCGGTAAGCTTCTTCTTCTCCTCCACCGGCAACGCCAACGTCTGGGGCTACAAGAACGACAAGGTGGATGAACTCTGCGCCCAGGGCGTGGCCACCACCGACGAATCTCAGCGGGAGACATACTACCTGGAGGCCCAGCAGATCGTCATTGACGAGTGCCCCAACCTGTTCTTCGCCAGCCCCATGGAATATTTCTTCGTCAGCGCCGGCCTGGAGGGCTTCGCCCCCTACGCCGCCAACGCCAACAACTTCAACAGCATCACCTTGAAGTGATAACAAAACAGCCCACGCACTACAAAGCGGCACCGGGGCAGGGCGCTGTCCTGTCCCCGGCGCCGCCTTTTCATTCTCCAATCAAGATCTCCCCCTGCGCCGCCTGGGGATCTTGAGTCGGTTCTCACGGAGGGTCTTATGAGGAATTACATCGTTCGCCGTCTCCTCCAGCTTCTTCCTGTGCTGCTGGGGATCAGTATTGTCATCTTTGCGGTGCTGCGCCTTATCCCCGGCGGGTTCGCCTCGGGGATGCTGGGCATCGACGCAACCCCGGAGCTGATCGCCCAGGTGGAGGCCCGGTACGGCCTGGACCAGCCTGCCGTCACCCAGTATCTCCGGTGGATGAGCGGGGTCCTCCACGGGGACTTCGGCCAGTCCTTCCGGTCCGGGGCGGCCATCCTGCCGGAGATGATGACCCGCTTTGGCGTTACAGCCGAGCTGACCATCCTGGCCGCCGTTATCTCCTGGTGCATCGCCCTGCCCCTGGGGATCCTGGCGGCGGTCAAACGGAACACCATGGCCGACCGGGTGGTTCGGGTCGCCGCCCTTTTGGGAGTCTCGGTTCCAGGCTTTGCCCTGTCCATCCTGGTCATCCTCTTTCTCTCCCTGGCCTTCAACTACTACCCGCCCCTGGACTATGTGGGATTCTTCACCGACCCCGGGAAGAACCTGGAGATCATGGCCCTTCCCGCCCTGATCCTGGGGGCCAGTATGTCCGGTTCCGTTATGCGGATGACCCGCTCCTCGGTGCTGGAGATCTTCCGCCAGGACTTTATCAAGACGGTGCGGGCCAAGGGGGCCAGCGAGTGGGTGACTATCGTCCGCCACGTTCTGCGAAACGCCCTTATCCCCATTGTCACCTTGGTGGGAATGCAGATCGGCTCCCTTTTGGGGGGCGCGGTGGTTATCGAACAGATCTTTTCCCTGCCCGGGCTGGGGCTGATGACCCTTACCGGCATCAACAACCGGGACTACCCGGTGGTGCAGGGCGGTGTCCTGTTTATCGCCTTTATCTATGTGCCGGATGAGG
>CANOCD010000068.1 GCA_947564495.1 uncultured Angelakisella sp.
CCCTGGCGGATGCTCTGGCGGACATAATACTCCACCCCGTCGTCGTCCTCGGGGTAGGGGTGGTACTTCCAGCTGTACTGGGGCCCCGAAAGGCACCGGCTGGCGATGTAGGAGGCGTCCCCGTCCCCGGCGGCTGCCGCCGTCTGGAGGGCCGCCAGAGCCGCCTTGGCCCGGTCGTTGTCGTAGCAGTAATAGATGTCCTCCAGGGCCTTGTCCACCACGTCACTGAAATACTTTCCCATTGTCGCTTTCTCCTTTGTTGTATGATGTTAGGAGGGGGACCATCCCCCTCCGGGTCCTACTTTTTCCTGCCCTTATTGGCCCCGAACCGGGCCTCCAGCCGTTCCTTGGCCCGCATACGATCCGCCTCCTCGGAAGTGGCCGACTCCGCCCGCACCGGATACCAGGCGCTTTCCCGGAAGTCCGGGGCGTTGCCCTCCAGGACGAAGGCAAAGAGAATGTCCAGGACCCCCTTCCGGGAGCGGTCCTTGGTCAGATAGCCGTCCATGGTGGTGCCCCCCTGGGGGTTTTTCAGGAGGAAGAAGAGGGTGTAGTTTTCCCTCTCCCCCATCATGCAGTTGACGGCGAACAGCTCCTTCCCCTCCACGATGACCGGGGCCTCCAGGCGGAACTGATCCCCGGGGCCCAGCTTGTCCAGCTGTTCCTCCAGGACCTCCCGGGTCACCGGGCTGATCCGCTTCTGCCCGTCCAGGTAGTCGGTGAGAACGAATGTCTGCTGTTCCATGTTACAGACCCTCCCTTTCTTTGATCTCCCGGGCCAGCCGCGCCACACGGCAGTGGACCGGGTCGGTGTCCTTGATCCTTTCGTAGACCTGCCGCCCGCAGCCCATGTCGTCCAGCATCTTTGCGGTGGGGTAGGCCAGGATGTTGTTCCAAACGAACTGCTTGGCTTCCCCGGTGAGGATGCCCCGGATGACCCCCTCCCGGTCCGGGAAGTGGCCGAACCAGTCCAGGCAGAAGTCCAGCCCCAGGCGGAGGCTGGCCCAGAGGGTTTCGGGATCGGTCCGTTTGGTGAGGAGCCACTCCTTGTCCTCGCAGCCCTCCCGGAAGTCCCAGGGGCGGAGGAAGTCCAGCGGCCCCCGCTTCTGGAGGGTGCCGCTGTCCTGGCGCTCCACCAGCTGCCGAAGCTGGCAGTCGTATTCCTTGAACTTCTTCTCGGTGATCTCCGGGGTCTTTTCAAAGTAGACCCCGATGTCCAGCCGGAACAGCAGGTAGTCCTTGCTGTTCCCCCGGTTCCGGCTGAAGCAGATGATCTTGCCCAGGCCGTCGGGGGTGAAAAGGCGGAAGTTCTGCCCGTCCTTTTTGAACCCCAGGGGCTTCAAAACGCCGTGGGCCTGCTTCAATAATGCGGTGAACTGTTCCTGGGGCGTCATCACGGCTTCCTCCTGCAAATGGTGTTGGCAAGGACGATAATGGCTATGGCCACCCCGACCGTCACCGCCCCAAAGACCCCGGCAAAGGCCGCCGGGAGGGTGTCCTGCCAGATGGTCATCACCACCAGCAGGGCGGTGATGACCGCCATGCCGCCCCCTGCCACCCGGCAGAGGCGCTTTTCATCGAAGCCCTTTTTCTCCTGGGGGGAGGCGGTGTTGTACCCGGCGATGAGCCAGGAGCCCTTCCCCAGGAGGAGGACCAGGGAAAGGACGGCGAAAAGGGCGGTGACCGCCGGCAGCACCCAGTCCGGCCCGTTGGAGATGTCTTTCAGCGTCACGGGATGGCCACCTCACTTTTTGTTGGCGTTTTTCTTCTCCTGCTTTTCCATCTTGGCCACCCGCTTCTCCCACTCCTTGGTGACCTCCTTCCAGCGGTCGAAGCCCTGGGGGAGCTGCCCGTCCAGACAGCCCACGAACCACTCCGCCGCCTGGCGTCCGGTGGTCTTTTCCCGGTAGGTGCGGAAAGCCCCGTTCTTGGGCAGGGCGATCTGGATGGTGACCCGGGCGTCCTCCTTGGTCCCGCCGTCCAGGAAGACAAGCCAGGGCGGCAGGCGGAGGATGGCGCTTTTGTAGCTGCCGTCGGCCACCTTCTGGGCGGCAAGCTCCACGTCCCGGCGGGAGAACCGCTCGTATTTGCGGCTGACCCCGGCCCCGTCGGTGATGTTGAGGTAAGGGAGATGCTCCTCCTCGTTCCCCTGGTCCCGGACGCCCTGGACCTGGACGGCCTGCCAGCCCTCCCCGAAGAGGTCGGGGGCCTCCCCGGTCTCCAGCAGGCGGGCCATGACGGAAAGGGCCTCCTCCTTTTGGATGCCCAGCCTTCCGAAGCCCCGGTGGAGCTCCTCCCCCTGGGGCTGGGTGGTTTTCAGAAAGGCGACGAGCCACAGCTGGCCGCTGCCCTGGTAGATGCAGTTGAGGGCGGTGAGGACCTCGGTGATGCCGGGGGCGATCTGCTTCATCCCGGCGGGAAGGTCCCCGCTGGGGCAGAGGATCAGCTGCTGGCCGGGGGCCAGGGCCTCCATCTGCTCCGCCAAAAGGGCCCGGCTCACCCGGGAGGTGCGCTGACCGTCGATCCTGGTGAGATAGAAGCCGGGGACCTCCCCCACGGGGGCAGGGGTGGCGGCGGAGGCGCTCTCCCCCTGTCTGGCCCGGCGGACCCGGAACTCCTGCTCCCGGCGGTCCCACTCGTCCTGGGAAAGGCCGGTGATCCGGTTGTAGTCGGCGTAGCCGCCGAACTCCGCCAGGGGCGCCCGGAGGCGGAGGCACTGGATGGCGGCCTCCAGCTCCCGGTAGTCCATCATGTCGGTGATGAAACGCTGCTGGCGGTCATCCACGATGAGGAGCTGGGTGATCCGGCGCAGGCCGTTGTTGTTGGGGCGGTGGTGGATCTCGTTGCGGCCGTAGACCCCCCGGATGTTGGGGATGTAGGTGGCCTCGTCCCCCAGGACCCACTCCCTGCCGATGCCCACCTTCTCGAACCAGTTGGCCCCGGCGGCCAGGTCCCGGTCCACCATGGCGAACAGCTCCTGCCAGTCGGGGGCTTCCTCCGGCCTGGGCAGCTGGCTGCGGATGGACCGGGCCAGGGTGCTGTTCCCCGGCTGGAGGCTGTCCCGGAGGGAGACGAAGATCATGCAGCCCCCCAGGACCAGCAGGCCCGCACCAAAGAGCAGGCCGACCCCCATTTTGACGTACTCCATATAGTCCCAGCCGGTCTTGTCAGCGCCGATCTGGGTGCAGCCGTAGACCCCCACGCAGACCCCCAGGAAGAGGATCACCACCCCCCAGAGGAAGTTCCCTGCCTGGCCCTTGGCCCGGTCCAGGCAGTAGGTATGGGGCTGCTGGCTGACAGGGGAATTTTTGTTGGTGGTGAGCATGGCGGTTACCTCCTGTTCCTCCCCGGGGGAAGAAGAAATTGGCTTATACCAGTATTATAGTACAGCCAGCGGCGGTTTTCAATATTCTGCCATGAGAAAAAAGCCCCGGGCGGCCTGGGGCCCGGGGCAAAAAGAAAAACCGCCGTTCCCGAAGAACAGCGGCGAAAGATCAGTCGGACGAGCCGTAGGAAAGCAGGGAGGAAAGGTACATCTTCAAATACTCCTCCTCGCTGATAGGGAAACGGTTGCCGGTGATGCGGCAGAAATCCTTGACCATCTGGTCCACGATGCCGCTGCCCCCGAAGCTGCGGATCTGGCCGGCGGTGGTGGCCTCCATGAGGGGGGCGGGCTCCCCCCGGCCCAGGCGCCGGAAGGTCTCGGTGAGGTGGCTGATGAACATACTGGCCTGGGTGGAGCTGAGGGTCACCCCGTATTCCCCCTCCAGCAGGTCCAGCAGCACGATGATGTCCCGCCGGCCCTTGGGGGTCAGCCTTTGTATCTGGGTCAGATCGTCCAGCTTCCGGACGATCTCCGGGTCCAATGTATGGCGCATACCATCCTCACCTTCCCATGAACGGCCACCACGGCGCCGGTCTGGTACCGGCTAAAACACTTTCCACTTATGAATATCATAAAATATCGTTCCGATTTTGTCAATGATTGAACCGGGCCCTTTTCTATGGTAAAATAGGAACAGCGGCCCGTTCCCTTGCTTTTTCGCCGCTTTTTACAGGATTTAAGCATTTTGGGGGTGGAAGAAGATGCGAACCATCCGCTACACCGTCCCCCCGGAGCGCCGGGGCTGGTCGGTGGAGCAGTTCCTGCGCCACGAGGGCTTTTCCGGGCGGATGCTCACCGCCCTGCGGAAGCTCCCCCTGGGGCTGCTGCTGGACGGGGAACACATCCGCACAGTGGACCCTCTCTCCCCCGGCCAGGTGCTGGAGGTGAACCTGCCGGAGGAGGAAAAGCGGCTGCCCCCCTGTGACATCCCGGTGCCGGTCCTCTACGAGGACGAGGACGTCATCCTCTACAACAAGCCCGCCGGGATGCCTTGCCACCAGTCGGGGGGGCACATCCACGGCACCCTCTCCTCGGTCTACGCCGCCCGCTGCGCCAGGACCGGAACGGTGACCCCCTTCCGGGCCATCAACCGCCTGGACATGGACACCACCGGGGCGGTGGTGGCGGCCAAGAACCAGTTCGCCGCCGGAAAGCTGTGGAAGTCGGTGAAAAAGCGGTACTTCGCCCTGGCGGAGGGGGACCTCCCCTTCCCCGACGGGCTCATCGACCTGCCCATCCTCCGGGAGCGGCCCCTGGAGACACGGCGGGTCGTGGACCCGGAGGGCCAGGAGGCCCGCACCGAGTTCCACCTGCTGGCCCGGGGGGAGGGGGTCTCCCTCCTGGGGCTGGTGCTCCACACCGGGCGGACCCACCAGATCCGGGTCCACCTTTCCCACCTGGGGCGGCCTTTGCTGGGGGACGTCTTTTACGGCGGCCGGGAGGAGCCGGGGCTTCGGCGCCAGGCCCTCCACTGCGGGCGGGTGTCCTTCCCCCAGGTCCTCACCGGGGAAACGGTGACGGTCACCGCCCCCTTCCCGGAGGACCTTCTGGGGGTGATGGAGCGCCACGGCATCCCCTGGCGGGAGGAATGGCTGGACTTTGCCCCGGCGAAAGATCCCAAGAGGCTCCCTCTGTTTTTGAGGGCGGAACAGTGAACGGAACAGGAAAAGGAGGTCATCCTATGAAGAAATACTGCGGTATCGACCTGGGCGGCACCAACATCGCCGCCGGCATCGTGGACGAGGAATACCACATCCTGGCCATCGTGTCCTCCCCCACCCCCAAGGGGGTGGACGGCAAGACCTTGGCCGCCGCCATCGCCAAGACGGCCCGGGAGGCCGCCATCAAGGCGGGGACCACCATCGGCGCCCTGGACGGGGTGGGGATGGGGGCCCCGGGGTACATCGACAGCGAGCGGGGGGTGAACCGCTTCTCCGGGAACCTGGGGCTCTCCGACGACCCCATGGCGGAAAACCTCAGCTACTGTCTCGGGGGGATCACGGTGCGGCTGGGGAACGACGCCAACGTGGCGGCCTACGCCGAATCTGTCGCCGGGGCCTCCCGGGGGACCCGGCGGTCGGTGATGGTGACGCTGGGCACCGGCATCGGCGTGGGGGTCATCATCGACGGCAGCGACCGGGGGATGGCCGCCGAGGGGGGCCACATGGTCATCCGGGTGGACGGGCGGCCCTGCACCTGCGGGCACCGGGGCTGCTTTGAGGCTTATGCCTCGGCCACCGCCCTCATCCTCCAGACCCGGGAGGCCATGGAGAAACACCCGGAGAGCCTCCTCTGGCAGCTTTGCGGGGGGGACCCGGGGAAGGTGAACGGCAAGACCCCCTTTGACGGGCGGGACGCCGGGGACGCCACCGCCGTTGCCGTGGTGGAGCGGTATCTGGACTACCTGGCTTTTGGCATCAGCAATCTCATCGACCTGCTGGAGCCGGACGCCGTGGTCATTGGCGGGGGAATCTGCGCCCAGGGGGACAAGCTGCTGGTGCCGCTGAAGGAGCGGTGCCGGGAGATGGTGTACCATCATCTGTTTGCCGACCGGTGCAAGTTTGCCATTGCGGAGCTGGGGAACGACGCCGGGATCATCGGGGCGGCGGGGCTGGCCATGGCCCAGCACGACCTGGCAATCGAGCCAGGCAAAGTTTAGGGCCGCCCTTTTCAAAGGGCGGTGGAGTCCAGAGGCAAAGCCTCTGGTCGCCCGCCGCAGCGGGCGAAACACCCCTAGGCGGTAGCGGCCTGCATAGATTGAGCCGGACCGCTGAACCCAGGAACGAGCCTAACGAAACCGGACGCAGAAAAAACATGGCGCTGGAAATGAAGAGCCAGGTTCCCTCCTGCACCCGCTGAAATCGAAGTGACAACCTGCGGCCGGTAACGAGCCTGCCCAACACCCAGCCGCAGGAGCGCCCCCGCTGGCGCCCTGTACCGCCTGCCCTTCCGGA
>CANOCD010000069.1 GCA_947564495.1 uncultured Angelakisella sp.
AAGAAAGAAGAAGCCTCCTCGCCCTGCACGCAACTACCCTGCAAATACGCCTTTACAGGGCGTTTTGCAACATCAGCCTCCGGCCCGGTTAAAGGCGGGGCCCGCCAGGGCCTCCGCCGTCCCCGCTAAAGGCCGCCGGTAGGCGGCCCTCCGAGAGGGCGTCCCTATAGCACTTCGTAACCGTGGCTTTCCATGAACCGGGGAAAGACCTCGTCGGCAGGCTTGCAGTTTCCAACCTCTACGCTTTCCAGGCTCCGTTTTAGCTTTTTCATAATTTCTTCGCCGCTCATCACCTCGGCGTTCACCGAGGGCGGGGCTTGGGGAGGACAGTCTGCTTGCAGGCTCAGCACCATGGCTTCTTTCACAGCGAGAGCCTCCTTTCTTCCTTTGGGCTCATTCAGCGGCAGCCCTTCTTGGGCGGCAGGTCCGTCCGTTCCGGATTCGGGCCCAGCCGGGCCCTGTCCGGAAGGGCAGACGGTACAGGGCGAAAGAAAACGCTCCTGCGGCTGGGTGTGGGCGCAGGCTCGTTACCGGCCGCAGGTTGTCACTTCGCTTTCAGCGGGTGCGGAAGGGAACCCAGCCCTTCGTACCAAACGCCATGTTTTTTCCTGCGGCCGGTTTCTATAGGCTCGTTCCTTGGTTCAGCGGTCTAATTCAAACGCCCGTATCATGGGCCAGCGCCTAGGGGTGTTTCGCCCGCTGCGGCGGGCGACCAGGGGCGTCGCCCCTGGACCCTACCGCCCTTTGAAAAAGGGCGGCCCTAAACTTTGCCTGGCTCGATTTTTACCGGGTGCTTATCTCAATGCCGGTGCTCCTGTGGCGGCAATCCCAATTCCTCCGCCGCCTCCTCCAAGTCTGCGTAGGCGTTCTCCATCACCGTCTCGTACACCGTGTCCGAAAAACTCCCGTCCAGCTTGATGGCCGACGCCTCCCCCGTCCTCATGGACTTCAGCTGCGCCTCCCCAGCCTCCAACTCGCTGTCCCCCAGCACGATGACATACTTGGCCCCGATCTTGTTGGCGTACTTCATCTGCGCCTTCACCGACCGCCCCATGAGGTCGCTCTGGGCAAAGAACCCCTCGCTCCGCAGCAGGTTCGCCAGCTGAAAAGCCTTCACCCCGGCCGCAGCCCCCATGGAAACAAGGTAGATGTCACAGCTCTGCTCCGGCGGAAAGTCGCACCCCTCCGCCGTCATGATGGAAAGGAGCCGCTCCAGCCCCATGGCAAACCCGATCCCCTCGGTGGGGTTCCCCCCCAGCTCCTGGATCAGCCCGCCATACCGACCGCCCCCGCCGCAGACCAGCCGTTCCCCGTCCGGGGCGGTGTGGACCATCTCAAAGACGGTGCGGGTGTAGTAGTCCAGCCCCCGGACGATGGTGGGCTCCACCCGGAAGGGGATCTGGGCCGCCGTCAGCCGCTCCTGGACCTCCCGGAAGTGCTCCCGGCAGTCGTCGCAGAGGTAGTCCAGGATGCTGGGCGCCCCGGCGGCGATCTTTTTGTCCTCCGGGCTCTTGCAGTCCAGCACCCGCAGGGGGTTCCGGTCCAGCCGTTCCAGGCAGGTGGAACAGAGCTGCCCCCGGTACTGGCCGAAGTAATCCAGCAGAGCCTGGGTGTACTTCTTCCGGCACTCCGGGCAGCCCAGAGAGTTGATCTCCAGCACCACGTTCTGAAGCCCCAGCACCTGGAGGCACTCGTAGGCCAGGGCCAGCACCTCGCTGTCGGCGGCGGGGGAGGGCGCCCCGTAGAGCTCCACCCCGAACTGGTGGAACTCCCGGTACCGCCCGCTCCCCGGCTTCTCGTACCGGAAGCAGGTGATGTTGTAGCTCAGTTTCAGGGGCAGGGCGTCCCCCAAAAGGCCGTGCTCCAGGGCCGCCCGGGCGATGCCGGCGGTGCCCTCCGGCCGCAGGGTGACGCTCCGGTCCCCCTTGTCGGTGAAGGTGTACATCTCCTTTTGGACCACGTCGGTGGTATCCCCCACCGACCGGCTGAACAGCTCGGTGTGTTCAAAGGTGGGGATGCGTATCTCCCGGAAGCCGAACAGCTCGGCGGTCTCCAGGAGGGTCTTTTCCAGGTACTGCCACTTGGGGGTCTCCTCGGGCAGGATGTCCTTGGTGCCCCGGGGGGCGGAGGTGAGGTATGCCATAGCAAAGGCTCCTTTATCAATAGGAAGATTGAGGGTTGGGGTTCACGATGTCCCGCCAGTCCAGGTCCCCGTGTTCCAAAGCGTGGATGAGGGCCTCGGCGGTGGCGATGTTGGTGGCCACCGGGATGTTGTACACGTCGCAGAGGCGCAGAAGGCTGGCCTCGTCCGGCTCGCTGGAGCTGACGTTGGGGTCCCGGAAGAACATGAGCAGGTCGATCTCGTTGCAGGAGATCCGGGAGCCGATCTGCTGGTCGCCCCCCTGGGAGCCTGCCATAAAACGGACGATCCGCAGGCCGGTGGCCTCGGACACCATCTTGCCGGTGGTCCCGGTGGCGCAGAGATGGTGCCGGCTTAGGACGCCGCAGTAGGCGATGCAAAATTGGACCATGAGTTCCTTTTTGGCGTCGTGGGCGATGAGGGCGATGTTCATGGAATGTCCCTTCTTTCTTTTTACTCTTTCTTTTCCTTACAGTTTGGCGTTTTCGTTGGCTTTAGGGGAACAGCGCAAGCTCCGCCCGCTCTCCCAGCAGGCGGCGGGGGATGGCCTCCAGCTCCTGGCCCAACAGCCCGGGCAGAGGCTCCTCCCCGGGGGGAGGCAGGCCCCCTTCCCGCTCCGGCACCGCCCCCAGCAGCCGGACGCCGCAGAGGTCGATGATGTCATCCAGGTCCCGGACGGCGGGGGTGGGGGCGAAGTCCCGGGGGACACGGTCGATGACCAGCCGCTGGTCCAAGAGCCCCTCCCGGGCCAGCAGGGCGGCGGTCTTGCCGGTGGCCCGGGCGGCGACCTCCTCCGGGGTGGTCACGAAAATACCCGTGTCGCACCCCCTGGCCGCCATGGGCAGCAGGGGGGAAAAGCCCGGCAGGGTGTCCAGAAGAAGGAAGTCCCACCGTTCCCTGGCCCAGGAAAAGAAGGCGGAGAGCTTTTCTTCCCGGGGCAGAAAGGCGGGGTCCTCCGGGGCGGGGATGAGGCGGAGCTGGGTCTCCCGGTGGACCAAAATGGCGTCCCCCAGGCTGCACCGCCCCTCCAGGGCGTCGGAAAGGTCGTAGACCGTCTCCCCGGGCAGGCCCAGGGTGATCTCCAGCCCCCGGAATCCCGGGGTGGCCTCCGCCACCAGCACCCGGTGGCCCCTGCGGGCCAGGGCTCCGGCGGTATGGAGGCAGAGGGCGGACTTTCCGGTCCCCCCTTTTCCCGAAGCGAACAGCACGACACGGCCCATAGACAATACCCCTTCATACAGTTTACCACAATTTTTTTCAAAAAGGAATGGTCCCTGGCAACTTTTTTACAGGAAATGGAGAAAATGAAGCGGGCCTCCCCCCTTGTCCGCCGGGGGAGGACGCTCCATTCATATTCCGTGTTCCAAAAATTTTCACTCTGTTCACCAAACGCCCCCGGCCAGGTGCTAAGATAAAGGAGGAAAAGGGGGTGTTTGCCGTTGAACTGGTTCCGCAGATTTATGATGGGACGGTACGGGGTGGATCAGCTGTCCTTCGCCATGCTGCTCCTCTCCATGGCCCTGATGATGTTCACCCGGGGCCGCCTCTGGCCCCTGGCCATCCTGGGGGCGGCCCTTCTGGGCCTGGCCTACTTCCGGATGCTTTCCCGGAACATCTCCGCCCGGGCCCAGGAGAACGGGAGGTTCCTCCGGGGGTGGTATCGGGTCAAGACCGCCTGGAACGGCTTCGTTGACCGGGCCACCGACAAGAACCATCGCTACTACCGCTGCCCCGGCTGCCGCCAGCGCCTCCGGGTCCCCCGGGGCCGTGGCAGGATCGTCATCACCTGCCCCAAGTGCCGCCGGGAGTTCGAGAAAAAGACCTGATTCCCTATTCCCCCCGAAAGACGATCTCCCCATTGTCCATCCGTTCGATGACCGCCAACGACTCCACCCGGACGCCCCGGTCCCGGAGGCGGCGTCCCCCCTCCTGGAACCCCTTCTCGATGGCGATGCCGCACCCCGCCAGGGAGGCCCCGGACTGCTCCACGATGGAGACCAGCCCCGCCAGGGCGTTCCCCTTGGCCAGGAAGTCGTCCAGGATCAGCACCCGGTCCCCGGGCCCCAGAAACTTCTTGCTCACCATGATGGTGTAGCTCCCCCCGTGGGTAAAACTTTCCACCTGGGCGGTGAAGACCTCGCCGTCCAGGTTTTTTGTTCTGCTCTTTTTGGCAAAGAGGGCGGGGCAGTCGAACACCTGGGCGGTGACACAGGCGATGCCGATCCCCGACGCCTCGACGGTGAGGATCTTGTTGACCCCCTCCCCGGCGAAGAGGCGGTGGAACTCCTCCCCCATGGCCCGGTAGAGGACCGGGTCCACCTGGTGGTTGAGAAAGCTGTCCACCTTGAGGATGCCCCCCTCCTTCACCACGCCGTCCCGGCGGACACGCTCCTCCATCAGCACCATATCAAAGTCCCCCCTTCATCACCAGCCAAAGGCCGATGACCACCATGGCCAGCCCCAGCGTCCCAAAGGCCAGCCGCCGCCCGCCCCGGCCAAAGGGGCTTTGGGCGTCCCGGGTCCCCAGGGGATCGCAGAGCCAGTTCCAATCCCGGATGGCCCCCGCCAGGCAGACCGCCCCGGCGGCCAAAAGGACCAGCTCCCCGTGCCCCTGGACCCACGCACTCATCGTTTCCATATCCATCTCAATACTTCTTCTTTCCCTTGGTCATTTCCCGGAGGAACATCCGGCAGTTCTCCACGAACTCCCCGGCGTCTGGGTCCTCCGGGGCCAGCTCCTGCCAGCGCAGGCCGTATTGCAGCGCCTCCCAGGTCCGATCCATGGTACTGAGGGCGTAGCCCATCCGGCAGTTCCAGACGGGGTCCTTCTCCCCCTCCTCCCGGATGGTCTCCAGGATGTCCACCGCCTTCCGGAGCAGCGCCCAGTCCGGCTCTGCGTTCTTCTGCTGGCGGCGGTCGTGTTCCCCCAGCACCGCCAGGTTGCTGGTGACCCGCCCCAGCCAAAGGGTGAGGGCGTAGCCCCGCTCCCCCTCCGGGACGGCCTCCATAGCCCGGATGGCCCGGGAATACTCCCCGGCCTCGTTCCACTCCTCGATCTGCTTGAGAAGCTCCTCCATGGTGATCTCTCCTTCCTGCCTCATCCGCCGATCATCACCCCCACGTTCCCGTGGAGCCCCAGGCGTATCAGCCCGCAAAGGACCAGGTGCAGGGGATAGTAGAGGTAGAAGAACCACTTCATCCCCTTCCAGCTCCCCTTCTCCCCGTTGTACCGTTTCAACAGGGGGATGGTCAGGGCGACGCAAAGCTGGAGAACGCCGTAGACCGGGTCGATAAAGAGGGCGTAGACCAGGGCGTAGAGGGCCACCCACAGCATCATCCCGGTCATCTGCCGCCGGAAATCCCCCCGGTGCCTGCCGATCTCCACGATGGCCAGCACGGCGATGCTGCTCCAATCGGCGCAAAAGGCGGCCGCCGTCATGGCAAGGATCAGGGCCGTCTTCTGCCACTCCCGGAACCGGCCGCTCTGCCGGACGCAGAGGGCCACCAGCCCCCAGGCCAAAGCCCAGATGACGCTGGTCTGGTTAAAGACGCTGGTCCGGAAAGGCAGAAAGGGGATGCCAAAGGCAAAGTTATAAGCGAAGTGGGAGGGGACCGCAAAGGCAAAGAGCCGCCCAGCGTACCGCCTCCGGTCCCGGGTGTGATGGTACCCCTCCGCCACAAAGAACCAGAAGATTGGCGCCGCCATCCTGCCGGCGGCGTGGATCAGAAGGAGCCACGGGTCCCTGGGATAGTTGGGAAAGATCACGCTGGTCAGATGATCCAGGGTCATCACCACCATGGCAAGGACCTTCAGCTGGCCTGCGTTCCAGCCCTTCTCCGCCATCGCCGCCGCCCCCTTCTGCCGCCTTTTGTACCATTATACCAGAGCGGCCCCCCGGGGGCAAGGCGCCCCGCCAGATTTTTCCAAGACCGAGGCGTCTGTGGGATGGGCCCCGGGCCGCCCAAAGGCAGCAAAAAGCCCGGAACTACTGCTCCGGGCTTTTTTTGGCTCCCCCTGTCTGGCTCGAACAGACGACCCTGCGGTTAACAGCCGCATGCTCTACCGACTGAGCTAAGGAGGAATACAGGAGATAGCGGCTCCGGGGATGGAACCGCTATCAGGTGCCGGCATAG
>CANOCD010000070.1 GCA_947564495.1 uncultured Angelakisella sp.
TCCGCCGGAAGGGCAACGTCGTTAAGCCATCAACCGCTGTCAGGTCCCAGGATGGCAGTCCAATGAGCGCACGCCCAAAGGGTCACAGCCTAACGAAACAAACAGCGTTGGCAATCAGGAGCACAGCCTGGCGGAACAGGAGGAAGGAAGGGCCCCCGGGAGGCTCCGCCTCCCGGGAAAACTCACCGGCTACGCCGGGTCCGACACCGCCTCGTTGTGAACATAGTTGACCTCCAGGATCTTCCCGGCCCCCAACGCAACGCAGTCCAGCGGGTTCTCCGCAATGTGCACCGGCATCCCCGTCTCAATGGTGATGAGCCGGTCCAAACCCTTGAGCATCGCCCCGCCCCCGGTGAGAGTGATCCCCTTGTCGATGATGTCCGCCGAAAGCTCCGGCGGCGTCTTTTCCAAGGTGCTCCGAATGGCGTCCAGGATCGCCACGATGGAATCCACCAGCGCCTCCCGAATTTCCTGGGGGGTCAGGATGATGTTCTTGGGGAACCCGTCCGCCAGGTTCCGCCCCTTGATCTCCACCGTCTCTTCGTTCTCGTAAGGGTACGCCGACCCGATGCAAATTTTAATGTTCTCCGCCGTCCGCTCCCCGATGAGCAGGTTGTACTTCTTCTTGACATAGGCGATAATGGCCCGGTCGAACTCGTCCCCGGCCACACGCACCGACTTGGAGACCACGATCCCCCCCATGGAGATCACCGCCACCTCGGTGGTGCCGCCGCCGATGTCCACCACCATGCTCCCCACGGCCTCTTCCACCGGCAGCCCGGCGCCGATGGCCGCCGCCATGGGCTCCTCCACGATGCGGACATACTTGGCCCCCGCTTTCTGGGCCGCCTCCCTCACCGCCCGGCGCTCCACCGCCGTCACCCCCGAGGGGATGCAGATGACCACCCGGGGCTTGCCGAACCGGGACCGCCCGATGCTCTTCTGGAAAAACCACTGGAGCATACTGGCGGTGATGTCAAAGTCGGCGATGACCCCGTCCTTCAAGGGCCGGATGGCCATGATGGACCCCGGCGTCCTGCCGATGACCTCCTTGGCGGCCTGTCCCACATATTTCACCACGTCGGTGCGGACGTCCACCGCCACCACCGACGGTTCCCGCATGATGATCCCTTTGCCCTTCATATAGATAAGGGCATTTGCCGTACCCAGGTCGATCCCAATACTTTTTGAAGCAAACATCCTGCGCTCCTTCCTCCTCGCCGTCTGTAAAATATCTTCTCCCCGGCCGCCCTATGCGGCGGGGCATATCAACGCAATAGTATTGTATCACACAAGACGGGCTTTCACAAGGGAAAGAAAGGGCTGAATTTGTTGCTATTTCTTGAATTTTCCTTGACGGAAGAAAAAAATCCCCTCCCGGCCCCCGCCGGGACAGAAGGTCCCCCCGGCAAAAGCCGGGGGGACCCGTGTTTTTTTAGCCATTTACTCCTTGCGGAAAAGATACCCCACCCCCAGGTAGTAGTAATCCGAGGGGAGGAACTCCCCCTTTTCGGTGCGGCCGCACTCCATGGTCTCCTCGTGGTAGACGTAGGTCCGCTCCAGGACGCATTCGGTGTCCAGGACGCTGGAGGCGGTGTAGGTGAAGGTGAAGGTCCGGCCGGTGCTGGGGCCGTAGTAGAAGCTGATGGTCAAAAGCTGCTCGTCGGTCCGGTAGCTGAACCAGTCCCTGGCGTTTCGGGAGACCTTCCGCAGCCGCATATTGGAGGGCACCCACTCCACCAGCTGGTAGTGGCCGTAGGGCAGCTCGGGGCCCAGCTCCGCCTTGATGATGACGGTGGTCTCCCCGCCCAGGTGCTTCTCCTCCTCGGGGGTGTCCATGGTCTTGGTCACGGTGATCCGGGGGGAGTCGGTGATCTCCAGCTGGTCCGGGGTCCCGGTGTAGGAGAGGCTGGCGATGGCCGGTCCCCCCTCCGCCTTGGGGTCAAAGGCCGCCCAGGCATCCTCGTTCAGGGTGAAACTGAGGCAGCCGCTCCGGGGCAGGACCTGGCTCTTTCGCTCCCCCTCCAGGGTGTAGCTGACAGCAGGCAGGTCGCTGTCCTTCAGCTGGAACCGCTGGATGTAGAGGGCGGCCTGGAGCTGGCAGGGCCCCCGGAGGGCGCCATAGTAGGTCCGGCTGTTTTCGGCCAGGTACTCCAGCAGCTTTTCGGCGTCGTCCGGCACCCCCGCCAGGATGGCGCAGGCCATGGCCCCGGCGGTGCTCTCGGTGGTCTTGTAGGCGGTGTTCTCGGCAAGGTAGAGGGCGCCCCGCCGCTCCTTGTACCGGGGGGCGATGATCTGGGAGTAGAGCTTCTGGGCCTCCTGCTGGTCCAGGTAGGAAAGCCCGGTGACAAGGTAGACGCTTTCCAGGTTGGATAGGCCGGCATTCCTGGCCCGGGTCTGCAAAAGGGTCCTCTGGGCGTCGTCCAGCCGGTCCAGGGCGGCCAGGCCCATGAGGGTGGCGGCCTGGTCCAGGTCGGTCTTGGCGTCGGCGTAGGCGTTATTCAGGTAGTCCCCCAGCTGGTACTCCTCCACCAGGTCCGGGACCGCCACCGCCGTCCAGGCGGAAGCGGCCAGGTCGGCCTTGGCGTAGGGGTAGAGGCGGATGCCCTGGTAGCCCTTGCCGTCAGGGTCGTCCAAGGACACCTGGACCAGGGAGAGGTCGGGGTCCGGGTGCTCGTACCCCGCCCCGAAGAAGGCGGTCATGGGCTCCTTCACCGAGGCCATGGCCAGGGCGGCGTCGGCCCTGCCGCTGTTGTCCTGGCTGAGAAGGCTCCAGGCCGCCATGAAGGACTTCTGGCCCTCGTTGTAGACACGGACCTCCACCGGGTAGTGGGTGGGCTGAATTTCCGGGTCGATGCCGTTTTGCAGGTCCACCGTCTTGTGGACAGGGAAGACCAGGGCGCTGTCCCGGACGGTGAAGGGCAGGCGGACCCCGTCGCTGTGATCCCCGCACCGGGCGGTGACGGTGATGGCGTACTCCCCGGCGGGGAGCTTTTGGAACACCAGGGGCACCGTCTCCCCGGCGGGTGCCTGGGCGGTGACCTCCAGGGGCTCGGTGTACCCCTCCACGGTGGCGGTGTAGTCCACCAGATCGGTGGTCTGGATGCCCCGGCCGAAGCCCCGGACGGTGCAGGCGATGGTATCCCCCGAAAGGAAGGTCCGGGAGAGGATGGGGTCGACACGGAAGGGCAGGGTGGCGTAGAGCCGGCTCTTGGTCTGGCCCCAGAAAGCCCGGCTGTCCAGGGCCACGGCGGTGAGCCGCCATTCGGTGAGATTATCGGGGAGCTTCACGGTAAAGCGGGCGGTGCCGTCCGCCCCGGTGGTCCCGGTCAGGAAGGCCGCCGTGTCCTCGAACTTCTCCCGGAGGGTGACGCCGTCGCCGTCGCCCCCGCCCCCCTTGCCGCCGTCCCCGTAGTAGGGGTCGGCGCCATGCTGGACGTAGGAGCAGTAGACCTCGGGGTAGTCGTAAAAGACCGAGCGGTAGAGCTCCCAGCCCATATTCAGGTACTGCTCCTGGACGGCGAAGATGGCCTCGTCCACCACCCCCAGGCAGACCTGCCCCCCGGAGACCGGCTTGCCGTCCTCGGCAAGGCGCAGGGTGACCCGGGCGGTCTCCCCGGGGCGGTAGTCCTCCTTGTCCGGCAGGACCTGGAGGTCCAGCTGGCGGCTCGCCTCCTCCACCGACAAGGAGAAGGGCTTGACGGGGTAGATGCGGACCCCGTCAAAGTAGGCCCCGCAGAGGGTGAAGTTGGGCAGCTTCTCCTCGTCGCAGAGGAGCTCCCCTTGGGTCCCGCCCAGCCGGGGCTTGCCCAGGACCTCCTTTTGGAGGATGTTGGTCATCACCCGGCCCTCCGCCACCGGCAGGCCGTTGTCCATCACCTGGTACTCTACCGTTTCCCCGAAGTTGAAGGTGCCGCCCCAGTAGGAGTAGTAGGCGGTGTCCACACGGGTGGTCTCCCCCCGGACCTGGAAGGTGTGGAAGTGCCCGGCCCGCTCATCGGGGTCTAGGACCCAAGGGTCCCCCAGGGACAGGGTGGTCATCTGGCGGCCCCCGGTCTCGGTGGAGACCTCCACATAGCAGTAGTCCCGCTCCCCCAGGTCGTCGGGGAGGATGTCCTGGAGGACCAGCCGCCCGTCGGCCCCCGCGGTCCGGTCAAAGACCCGCTCCACCTCGTCCTTGCGGTTGAAGGTGCACCGGGGGATGCTCTTTTTGGTGTACCGGTCGTAGTAGGGGGGCAGCTCCACCTTCTGGTAACTCACCCGGTGGAGGCTCACCGTCACCCGGGCCTGGGCGGGCTCCCCCCGGAGGCTTTCGTAGTCCTGGATCAGCTGGCCGTTCTGGGGGACCTTGTCAAAGTCGATCTGGTTGGCGGTGATGACCAGGTCGCTCTGGCCGTCGTGGCGCTCTTCCTTGGCCTCCATCATCACCGAGACGGGGAACACCTGGATGTACTCGCTGAAGGAGAGGTCCACGTCGCTGGCGTCGTCCCCCCTGGCGTGGATGCCGTAGGACCAGGGGTACCAGCTCCACTGGTCCCAGGCGTTCTGCCGGTCCGCCTGGGCGGGGAAGGTAAAGTCGATCTGTCCTTCATTGTCGGTGGTGTAGGACCGTTCCTGTCCGTCCTCGGTGGAAATTTTCATATCCATCCCGGCGGCGGGGGTCCGGTCAAAGAGGCGGACCCCTACTCGGGCCTTCACCGTCTCCCCGGGCCGGTAGTAGAGTTTGTCGGTCTCGATGGACCCGGTGTAGACAGGCTTTTTGTACTGGGAGATGCTGGCGCTCTCCTCGCAGATGTAGTCATACCAGGTCCTCTCGGTCCGCTCCATCCCGGCGGGGCGGACCTCCAAAGAAAGCCAGCCGCTTTTCAGGCTCCGGTAGGTGAACTCCCCGGTAAAGACGCCCCCGGCGTTCACCGGGACCTCCACCTTCATAGCAGGGCTGTCCCCCCAATCCTGATAGAGGGCCACCGAAACCTTTTCCAACTTGGGGGCGTCCTTCCGGGGCCGAGCCACCCCCCAGAACTTCACCGTGTCGTCCTGGTGGTAGATGGGCCGGTCCAGATAGAGGAACCCGTAGTAGTTCTGGGACAGGCTCTTTTCCCTGTCGTAGTTGTAGGGGGTCAGCAGGTCGTAGTACACCGTCCCGCCGGGGGCGGTGATGGAAAGGGGCAGGGAGGCGTAGCCGTGATCCCCCCGGGGCCAGCCGTCGGTGTACTGTTCCTGGTCGATCTCCGGCAGGTCCATGAGGTAGAGGCCGTTCTCATCCCCCCGGACCGAAAGCTCCGGGGTCATGGAGGCAAAGGGGTCCTTGTAGAACTCCAGGGTCCCCCCGGAAAGGGGCTCCCCGGTCTTGGTGCTGTTGGCCCAGAGGAGGACCTGCCCGGCGTTCAGCTGGGTGTAAACGGCGGTGTCCTGGATCTGGAGCAGCTTCTGGACCTGGTTCTTCATGTAGTTGGAGGTGACGGTGGCCACGTACCAGCCCTCGGGGAGGGTCTCGGGGAAAACGATGTCGGCGTCCCCGTTGTAGTCGGTTCCGATGATTTCCGCCGCCCCCTGGGTGAAGGAGAGGACCTGGGGCAGACCGTCGGTATCCACCCGGACCAGCTTGTTGGGGATGGAGCGGTACAATTCTTTCAGATACCGCTCCCCGTTTTCCAGCCGGTGGACGGCGACGGCAAACTCCTCGTCGGCGGTGATCCCCCCGGAGCCCTTGCCCCCCAGGCGGAGGTCCAGGACGGGGTAATCCCGGGGCAGGAAGGTCTCGGCCCGGTGGCCCATCTCCTGGGGATAGTAGCCCCCTTCCTGGGTGGTGAAGGAGAAAACAAAGTCCTCGGCCAGAGTCCCCTTGCCCTGGGCGGCGGGGAGCCCGGCCTTCAGGGTGACGGTATAGGTGGTATTGCACTGCCACCCCCCGCCCCCCGCCCCCGAGGGGACGAAGGCCACGGCGTTATCCATATAGCGGAAACTGCCCTCGATGGCCGGGCTGACGGTGAACCAGTCGTCCAGCTTGGCCGGGGCTTCCGAGAAGGTGATCTCCACCGCCGAGTTATAGGGGACCTCTTTGGCCCCGCCGGCGGGGAAGACATCGGTGACCTCCAAAGGCCGGTCAGACTTTTTGCAGCCGGCCAGGGCCAGCAGGGCCAGGAGCAGGCAGGCGGCAAGGGCGAAAAGCAGACGTTTTTTCATGGCGGGACCTCCGATCTTTTCCGGGTGGCTTTTGTTCCTAGAACTGTTCTCAGGATTTTCGAGAGGCGCTCTATATAGTA
>CANOCD010000071.1 GCA_947564495.1 uncultured Angelakisella sp.
GGGCTGGGGCCGGGCCTGGGGCCGGCTTCTCCGTCTCGCCCCGGCAGCCTTGGCAAAGGCGATGCCGGCAAAGATGCCTGCCACAACGGGCAGCGCCCCCAGGCCGGGGTCCGGTTCCGGCTGGGCGGCCTGCCGGGCAGACCTGGCCTGGACCTCCCTGCGCCTCTGCTCCGCTTCATCCTCCAGCTTTTGCTGGCGCAGCTCGGCTTGTTCCTCCTTCTGCTTTTCTCTTTGTTCTCTTTCATAGGAATCGTCCACCGGGGGCTGGTCAGGATGGAAGTTTTCGTAATCGTCAAAATACCCCGGCTCGTTGTAATGCCCGAAGCCCCGGCAGGCCCCGTTGCCCACCGGGCCGACCTTTCGGCAGTATTTGTCCGCTTTGTAGGACATTTTTCTCCCCCTTTACTGGTTGGCGTTGAGGATAACTTCCTCCCGCTCCCCGGTGGCGGGGTCGGTGTAGACCACATAGAGGGAGACCTTGTTGTCCGGGTTCAGATCCGCCCAAATCTCCTCTGCCCAGGTCTTGGCGTCGGGGGCGGTGACGGCCACCCGCTCCGGCTCCCCTTCAAAGGAGGGGATGGGGTCCCCGTCGCACCTGTAGGTGTGGAGGAACCGCCCCTCCCCGGCGGGGAGGGCGGGGTAATCGAAGAAGTACCGCTGGCAGTAGTCCCCGTTGCCGTCGGCGCTCTTGAGGATGGAGAGCTGGGCGGCAAAGGAGCCCTGCTTGGCATGGGTCACCATCCCGGAGATGCGGGGGGTCCAGTTGGGGCCGTCGGGCTCGAAGGTCCGGGTCCGCAGGGCTTCCTCGAACTCCCCGCCCTTGTCCACGCAGTCGTAGATGGTGTCGGTCTGGTCGCCGTTGGTGACGATGGTGATGTGCCCCAGCCGCCGCACCGGGCGGTAGATGATGAGGGAGGGGTCCACCATCTTGGAGGGGTCGAAAGCCTCGGTGCGGATGCCGTCCTCGGTCTTGGTAAAAACACGGTTGCGGCTGTTCTGGCTCCGGCCCATGATGAAGTAGGCGATGGCCGACTTCTTCCCGTCGGCGGAGCGGCCGATGACGATGCCCCGGCCGGGGTAGCTGTTCTCCCGGAGGAGGGTGGCGAGATCAAGCAGTTCCATCTTGTTATCCTTTCATTGATAAAGTGGTTCCAGCGTTTGGCACATCAGCTCCGCCGCCCGGGGGAGGAGCTTCCACTCGGCCTCCTCCATCACCCGCTTTTGCAGCGTCTCGGGGGTGTCGCCGTCCTTTATCTCCACCGCCTTTTGCAGCAGGACACGCCCCCCGTCGGGGACCTCGTTGACGATGTGGACGGTGGCCCCGGTGACCTTCACCCCGTAGTCCAGGGCGGCCTGGTGGACCCGGAGGCCGTAAAACCCCGCCCCGCAGAAGGAGGGGATGAGGCTGGGGTGGACGTTGATGATCCGCCCGGCGTAGGCCCCGCCGGTGACGTTGGCGGTGAGGATGGAGAGATACCCCGCCAGCACCACCAGGTCGATGCGGGCCTCCTTCCAGGCGTCCAGGATGGCCCGGTCAAAGTCCTCCTGGGTGGCGTAGTCCTTCCGGGGGATGACGGCGGCAGGGATGCCCGCCTTCTCCGCCCGCTCCAGGGCGTAGGCCCCGGCCTTGCTGGAGATGACCAGGGCGATCTTCCCGCTGGGGAGCTCCCCCCGGGCCTGGGCGTCGATGAGGGCCTGGAGGTTGGTCCCGCCCCCGGAGACCATCACGGCAATGTTCATCGAAGGATCACACCGCCCTCCCCGGCGACCACCTCGCCCATGATCCAGGCGTCCTCCCCGGCGGCCCGGAGAATTTCCACCGCCTGGTTGGCGTCGGTCTTGTCCACCACGACGCTCATGCCCACGCCCATGTTGAAGGTGTTGTACATATCCCGCAGGGGGATGTCCCCTGTTTTCTGGATCAGCTGGAACAGGGGCGGGATGCCCAGGCGGTCCAGGGGGATGCGGGCGGCGCAGCCCTCGGGGAGGGACCGGGGGATATTCTCGTAGAAGCCGCCCCCGGTGATGTGGGACACCGCCTTGACGGTGACCTGTTCCATCAGCGCCAGCATAGGTTTTACGTAAATTTTGGTGGGGGTCAGCAGGGCCTCCCCCAGGCTCTTGCCCAGCTCGTCCCGATGGATGGTGAAGCCGGGTTCCTCAATATCACAGGCAAAGATCTTCCGGACCAGGGAAAAGCCGTTGGAATGGACCCCGCTGGAGGCCAGGCCGATGATGGCGTCCCCGGGCTTCACCTTGGCGTTGTCGATGATCTTGGGCTTATCCACGATCCCCACGGCGAAGCCCGCCAGATCGTACTCGTTTTCGGGGTAGAAGCCGGGCATCTCGGCGGTCTCCCCGCCGATGAGGGCGCACCCCGCCTGGACGCAGCCCTCGGCCACCCCGGAGACGATCTTGGCCACCCGCTCCGGGACGTTCTTGCCCACGGCGATGTAATCCAGGAAGAAGAGGGGCTTGGCCCCGGCGCAGATAATGTCGTTGACGCACATGGCCACGCAGTCGATGCCCACCGTGTCGTGCTTATCCAGGACGAAGGCCAGCTTCAGCTTGGTGCCCACCCCGTCGGTGCCGCTGACCAGCACCGGCTCTTTCATCCCGGCAAGGTCCGGGGCGAACAGGCCCCCGAATCCCCCGATGCCGGAAAGGACCCCGGGGATGTT
This sequence comes from uncultured Angelakisella sp., assembly GCA_947564495.1. Lineage (GTDB taxonomy): Bacteria > Bacillota > Clostridia > Oscillospirales > Ruminococcaceae > Angelakisella. The sequence goes on from CANOCD010000071.1 coordinate 2,682, forward strand.
GGTCCGGGCGATGTGGCTTTTCATCAGGCGGACCGCCTCGTACCCGGCGGTGATGTCCACCCCGGCGGCCCGGTAGCTTTCGCTGTGGCTGTTACTGTTCCCCATGGGCGTCCTCCTTCCGCTTCAGCTTCTGCTCGAACTTGTTCTTCTTGGGTGCCTTGGGGGGCGGCACGGGGTAATCCCCGTCGAAGCAGGCGGAGCAGAATCCGCATTTCGACTGGGGAGCCAGGTTCCGGACCCCCTCCAGGGAGAGGAAGCCCAACGTGTCCGCCCCGATGATCCCGGCGATCTCCTCCACCGAGTGGTTGTTGGCGATAAGGCTGTTCTTGTCGTCAATATCGGTGCCGAAGTAGCAGGGGTAGAGGAAGGGGGGAGCGGAGACCCGGACGTGGACCTCCTTGGCCCCGGCCTCCCGGAGGAGCCGGACGATCCGGGCGCAGGTGGTCCCCCGGACGATGGAGTCGTCGATCATCACCACCCGCTTGCCCCGCACCGTCTCGGAGACGGCGTTGAGCTTGATGTGCACCGAGTCCTCCCGCTGCTTCTGGGTGGACTGGATGAAGGTCCGGCCGATGTACCGGTTCTTGATGAACCCCACCCCGTAGGGGATGCCGCTCTCCTTGGCGTAGCCCAGGGCGGCGTCCAGGCCGGAGTCGGGCACCCCGATGACCACGTCGGCCTCCACGGGGTGCTCCTTGGCCAGGTACGCCCCCGCCCGCTGCCGGGCGGCGTGGACGCTGGAGCCCTCCACCACCGAATCGGGCCGGGCGAAGTAGACGAATTCAAAGACGCAGAAGGAGGAGGGGCGTTTGCCGCAGTGGGTGCGGATGCTCCGGGGGCCGTTGTGGTCGATGACCACGATCTCCCCCGGCTCCACCTCCCGGATGTAGGCGGCGCCCAGGGTGTCCAGGGCGCAGGTTTCGGAGCTGAAGACCCAGCTCTCCCCCAGCTTGCCCAGGCAGAGGGGCCGAAAGCCGTTGGGGTCCCGGGCGGCCATGATCTTCTGGGGGGACATGATGATGAGGGAGTAGGCCCCGGCGATCTTCTCCATGGCCCGCTCCACCGCCACCTCGATGGAGGGGCTGTGGAGCCGCTCCCGGGTGATGATGTGGGCGATGACCTCGGTGTCGCTGGTGGTGTGGAAGATGCAGCCGGTGAGCTCCAGCTGCTCCCTCAGCTCGGCGGCGTTGGTGAGGTTGCCGTTGTGGGCCACCGCCATGGTCCCCTTGATGTGGTTGATGACCATGGGCTGGGCGTTGGCCCGGCTCCGGGTCCCCGTGGTGGAGTAGCGGACGTGGCCCATGGCCATCTGGCCCTGGCCGAGGCCCGCCAGGACGTCCTTGGTGAACACCTCGCTCACCAGGCCCAGGTCCTTGTGGTGGGTGATGACCCCCTGGTCGCAGACGGCGATGCCGCAGCTCTCCTGGCCCCGGTGCTGGAGGGCGTAGAGGGCCAGGTAGGTATCCCCCGCCACGTCCTGCTCCCCGGCCCCGTCGTAGATGCCAAAGAGGCCGCATTCTTCATGGATGGAATCAAACATAGGTCTGTTTTCCTTTCTGGGGGCGTGACCCCCCAACTCATTCTCCCAGCAGGCGCTTCATGACCTCTTTGTAGGCATCTTCTTCCCCGCCCAGATCCCGGCGGAACAGGTCCTTGTCCAGGTGGGCGCCGGTCTTGGTGTCCCAGAAGCGGCAGGTGTCGGGGCTGATCTCGTCGGCCAGGACGATGGTCCCGTCGGAAAGGCGGCCGAACTCCAGCTTAAAGTCGATGAGCTGGATGCCCGCCTCGGCCAGGTACTCCCCCAGGTACCGGTTCACCTTGAAGCTGTAGTCGGCGATGACCTCCAGCTCCTCCTTGGTGGCGGCGTGGATGGCGGCAATGTGGTACTCGTTGACCATGGGGTCCCCCAGGGCGTCGTCCTTGTAGCAGTATTCCAGGACGGTGGTATCCAGCTTGGTCCCCTCGGGGAGGCCCAGTCTTTTCGCCAGGCTCCCGGCGGCCACGTTGCGGACGATGACCTCTAGGGGGACGATCTGGACCTTCTTCACCAGGGTGCGGCGGTCGTCGATCTCCTCCACCAGGTGGGTGGGGATGCCCTTCTCCATGAGGAACTTCATCAGGTGGTTGGTGACCCGGTTGTTCACCACGCCCTTCCCCCGGATGGTGCCCTTCTTGGCCCCGTTTCCGGCGGTGGCGTCGTCCTTGTAGTCCACCAGGACCAGTTCCGGGTCCTCGGTGGCGAATACCTTCTTGGCCTTGCCCTCGTAAAGCTGTTCTCTGATCTCCATTTTGTACCATCCTTTCATTTTATACGATTTGTAAATTTATTCGCAGGAATCATTGACCTGGGAAAATGGCAGCAGCCCGTGGACCTCGAAAAGATACCGCCCGGTGGGCTGATGGTCAGGGCCCATCTCCAAAAGCTGGCCGTAACCGCATTGGGAGAAGTCCTCCCGGTCAAAGGCGTCGCTGACCTCCGACCCGGTGTGGTCGTCCAGCTGGTAAAGGAGCCGCTCGTAGGCCCCCAGGGTCTTTTCGTAGGCCAGCCGCTCCACCTGCTCCGGGGTGGCCCCGGCCTCCAGGAGGGCGGCGGCCTCCGGGTCCTTGTCCGGGAGGGTACCCTCGGCCTGCCACTGCTCCAGCAGCTCCCGGTAGCGGCCCCGGTAGAACTCCAGGTCGTCGCTCAGGGGCTTTAAGAGCCGGAAGGCGGGGACCACCGCCCGGGTATCGGTGTCGTACTGCAAGTACCACCTTGCCGCCTTTTCCGAAAGGCCCAGGGCGGCAAGATACCGGAGTTTTTCCTCTGTGGTCATGGCGGGCCCTCCTGTCACTGGGCGAACTTCTCCGCCACCCGCTTGTCGCTTTCCAGGACGGCGGCGGTCATCCCCTCCCGCATGGCCTGGAGCCGTATGGCCAGCCCCGGGTCGGAGAGGGCCAGCATCTGGGCGGCCAGGATGGCGGCGTTGGCGGCCCCGTCCACCGCCACGGTGGCAACGGGGATGCCGGCGGGCATCTGGACGGTGGCCAGCAGGGCGTCCAGGCCGTCCAAAAAGGAACCCTTCACCGGGATGCCGATGACCGGCAGGGTGGTGTGCCCCGCCATCACCCCGGCCAGGTGGGCGGCCTTTCCGGCGGCGCAGATGAGGACGCCGAAGCCCGCCTCCTTTGCCCCGGCGGCGAAGGCGCAAGCCTCCTCCGGGGTGCGGTGGGCGGAGAGGACCCGGACCACCCGGGGGACCCCCAGCTCGTCCAGCTTTTCGATGGCCTTCTGGACCACGGGGAGGTCGCTTTCCGCCCCCATGACCACGGCGACTTTTAAGGTTGACATAGCGGAACCATCCTTTCTTTTCGTTCTGGCAAGCAGAAAGGCCGCAGTGCAGTTTGCACTACGGCCTTTGTTTTACACTACGCCCGGGTTCGAGCCGGTACCGCCGGTAAAAGGGTACAGTTTATGACGGGTGGCGGGACGGCAAAGACACAGGATATTCAGCAGGTGGCCCATACCGCTCCCCCTCCCCCGTTGTTGTCCGCCTTTTGGGCCGGACAA
>CANOCD010000072.1 GCA_947564495.1 uncultured Angelakisella sp.
TATTCATATCCGTTGTTTTGCTCTTGCTATTTCTAACTCGTGACGACACTGCCTAACATGAGGAGCCTGTTTTCAGTTACCCGGGCTGTGATCGAAATTGACCTTCACTCCGCCCTCGCCACCCCGTCCCTCCTTGCGGCCTCGGCCACCGCCTTGGCCACCGCGTCCCTCACCCGAGGATCAAAAGCCCGGGGCAGGATATACTCAGCGGAAAGCTCCTCCTCACTCACCAGCCCGGCGATGGCATAAGCGGCGGCGATCTTCATCCCCTCGGTGATGGCGCTGGCCCGGGCGTCCAAAGCCCCCCGGAAGATCCCCGGGAAGCAGAGAACATTGTTCACCTGGTTGGGATAGTCGCTCCGCCCGGTGGAGACCACCGCCGCCCCGGCGGCCTTGGCCTCGTCGGGGAAGATCTCCGGGGTGGGGTTGGCGCAGGCGAAGATGACAGGGTCCTTGGCCATGGTCTTTACCATCTCCCCGGTGAGGACCCCGGGGGCCGACACCCCGATGAACACGTCGGCCCCGGGGAGGACGTCGGCCAGCTTGCCGGTCCGCTTCTCCCGGTTGGTCTTGGCCGCCATCTCGGCCAAAGCGGGGGGCATCCCCGGGCGGCCCTCATAGACCACCCCGTCCTTGTCGGTGAGGATGACGTTTTTGAGCCCCATGGAGAGCATCAGCTTGATGATGGCCGTCCCGGCGGCCCCCGCCCCGGAAGTGACCACCTTGATGTCCTCCAGCTTCTTCCCCACCACCTTGAGGGCGTTGAGCATCCCCGCCATGGTGATGACGGCGGTGCCGTGCTGGTCGTCGTGGAAAACAGGGATGTCGCAGCTCTCCTTCAGCCGCTCCTCGATCTCGAAGCACCGGGGGGCGGAGATGTCCTCCAGGTTGATGCCGCCGAAGGACCCGGCCAGAAGGGTGACCGTTTTGACGATGTCGTCCACATCCTTGCTGCGGATGCAGAGGGGGATGGCGTCCACCCCGCCGAAGGCTTTGAAGAGGACGCACTTGCCCTCCATCACCGGCATCCCGGCCTCGGGGCCGATGTCCCCCAGGCCCAGGACGGCGGTGCCGTCGGTGACCACCGCCACCGTGTTCCAGCGGCGGGTCAGCTCGTAGGACTTGCCGGGGTCCTTCTGGATCTCCAGGCAGGGGGCGGCCACGCCGGGGGTGTAGGCCAGGGCCAGATCCTCGGCGGAATCCACCGCCGCCCGGGGGGTGACCTCGATCTTGCCCCGGAGTTCTTGGTGCAGCTTCAACGATGCTTGACTGTAGTCCATTTTTATACCGCCTTTCCAAGCTGTTTGGCGGGGCGGAGGGACCGGGCCGCCCGCCCCGCTTTCTCTATCCAGGTCTTGCTTTCCCCATTGTACAACAGGGAGCGGGGAAAATCAAACGCCATTTTCAGAAGGGCCCGTAGTTGATGGCCACGCCGATGACCACGAAGACGCCGCCCACGGCGATGAAGGCCAGCAGCCACTTCCAGGCGAACTTGATCCAGCGGTCCAGGCTGATGCCGGCGTAGCCGATGCTGGCCATGAGGACGCTGGAGACGGGGGTGAGGAGGTTGGTGAAGGCGTCGCCGAAGTTGAAGGTCTGGATCACCGTCTGCTGGGTGAGCCCCAGGACCTCCCCCACCCCGGAGAAGATGGGGATGACGGTGGTGGCCTGGGCGGAGGAGGAGCAGAGGACGAAGTTGATGAGGAGGTTGCTCAGGTACATCCCGATGGCGGAGACGTAGACCGAGCCGTTGGCAAAGAGGCTTGCCAGGGCGTGGACGATGGTGTGGATGATGTTGCCGGAGGAGAGGATGGTGTTGATGCCGGTGGCGAAGGCCACCACCAGGGCGGCCCCGGCCATGGTCTTGGCGCCGTTCACGAAGTCCTTGGCGATCTTATCGGGGGAAAAGCCGCAGATGAGGCCGCAGACGATGGCGGTGAGCATAAAGACGGCGGGGAGGGCGTCGGCGGTGCCCCAGCCGTGGGTGGCCCCGTAGACCAGGACCAGGAAGCCGGCGATAAAGGCGATAAGGGCCCCGACACGGCGGGGGGTCAGCTCGGGGGACTCCTGTTCCTCCGGCTTGACGGTGACCCCCTCGGCGCCGTGGAGGACGCTCTTGGAGGGGTCTTTCTGGACCTTCTTGGTGTAGCGGATGAGGAACACCGAGCCCACGATCCACAGGACCACGGAGGCGGCGACCCGGAGCTGCCAGCCGGTGAAGATCTCCAGGCCCACCAGCCCCTGGGCCACGGCGGTGGAGGAGGTGCAGAAGGCGCCGCCCCCCAGGCCGCAAATCATCCCCATAAGGGCCAGGCTGACCCCCACCAGGGCGTCGCCCCCCAGGTTGTACCCCAGGATCAGCGCCAGGGGCACAAAGGCGATGATGGGGGTGTTGATGCCCATGGCCCCCAGGATGGCAAAGACCCCCAGGAGCAGCGGGATGATGAGGTAGAGGTTGTCCTTGTACTTGGCGGCCAGCTTGCCCACCGAGGCGTCGAAGCACTTGGTCTCGTTGATGACCCCCATGGCCCCGGCGATCATGGTGATCATGGCGATGATGGAGACCTGCTTGCTGAACCCGCCGGGCAGGGCCAGAAAGGCGTCCCAGAGGCCCACCGGGGTCTGTTCGATGTAGTGGAAGGAGGCAGCGTCGATGGCCTTCCGGCCGTTGATCTCGATCTGGTCGTAGGCCCCGGCGGGGACGATGTAGGTGGCCAGGGTGGCAATGGCGGCGATGGCGATCATGATGATGAGCTGATGGGGGACCCGGAAGGTTTTCTTTCCGGTCTTTTCGGTGGTCTTTTCCATAAGTATCCTCCCTCTTATCGGTGGTTCTGGCTCTCGGTCCCGTTTTGCACGGACCGGACGATCTGACCTCGGTAGCAAAGGCGGCCCGCCTCGTCCCGGTGGAACTCACAGAAGAACTGGTCGTAGCTGATCCAGCTTTCCTCCGGGTAGTTGGCGTGGGCCATATTTTTTACGATTCCCACGGTGAGCATGGGGACCCCCTGGTCATCCGGCCAGCAGTACCAGGAGATAGGCTCGGTGACCCAGGTCTGCATCCGGTCCTTATCCAGCTTGCAGCGGCGGAGCTTTTCCAGGATGTCCCGGCGCAGCTCGTCATTGAGGTGGAAGGGGAACTCCGGGTCCTCCCCCTCCTCCATGCAGAGGGCGTCCTTCTCCCCGCAGAGGAAGAGGGTGGGGATGACCGGGGCGGTCTTGGGGTAGACGCTGTGGACCTTCTTGGAGTGGTACATCCCGGACCAGCTGGCGCAGGCGGTGAAAAGGTCGCTGGCGCTGGTGGAAAGGACGTCCGCCATGATGCCCCCGCTGCTCTGGCCGCAGGCGTAGACCCGGCCCCGGTCCACCGGCAGGCGGCTTTGGATGTCCTCCACCATAAAGCGGAGGAAGGCCACGTCGTTTACCGGGGTCCCCTCGTGGCTGCCGTTCCAGTAGAGGACGTTTTTCAGCCCCCCGGGCTTCTGCTGGTGGATGCCCGCCTGGGGAAAGACGGCGATGAACTTTCGGGCCTCGGCCACCTGGAAGAGGTCGGAGAGGTCGAAGAAGGTCTCCGCCGTGCCGCCCCTGCCGTGCATGGCCAGCACCAGGGGCCACTTTCTGTCGGGGGTGCAGCCCTCCGGCACGTACTCGTACCAGAGGCGGGCCATGCCGTCGAACTCCCGCCTTTGGAGCGTTGCCCCCAGGGCCTCCGGGGACTTGAAGTACCGCAGGTCCTTCTGCCCGTATCCCCTGTGCCGCCGGGCCAGGCCGATGTAGCTCCACATCCGGTCCAGGGAGGCGAAGGTCACCTCGGTGTCCCCCAGGGTCAGCCGGACCTGGGCGATCTGCTCCTCGTTCACCTCGCTGTGCCGCTTCACCAGAGGGGGCATCCAGATCTGGTCCGCCCCCTGGCCGGAGAAGGGGACCGGGCCGGCGTGGTTCTGCTCCTTCCAGTAGTCCAGGGCGTCGGCGGTGGCCTCGTCCATGAACCGGACCGCCATCCACACCGGGAGCTGGCACTTGGCGGCGGCGACACGGAGCTCCACCCCCTGCTGCTCCTGGCTGGAGGCCATGACCTCCCTGGTCTCCAAGAGGCTCCGGGAGAGGTTGCCGAAGGTGAACAGGCCGCTCCATTCGCTGGTCATCCGCTGGGCCGCCTGGTGGGCCACCGTGGCCCCGTCCCCCATGCCGCAGGCGTAGAAGTTGTCCTGCATGGTCACGTAGTAGTCCCGGCGCTGGGCCGCCACGTAGACGGCGTTCATGTAGTCGGCGTCGCTGCCGTCGGTCCGCCATCCCCCCTCCCGGGGGATGAGCAGAAAGAGGAAAAGCCGCCGTTCCTCCGCCAGCCGCCCCAGGCCGGAGCTCTCCAGGTAGGCCAGGGGGTCCTCCCGGGAGGGCGGGGCCACCACCAGGCAGGGCTGACAGTATTCCAGGTCCTTGGGGATGTAGGTGTAAAAGCTCCGCTCGGCCCCCCCCGCCGTGACCTTCTCCCGAAAGCAGCCGTGGATCAGGGTCCGGTTGGGACAGGCGAAGTCCACGGCAAGGCGGGACATATCCTCCGGCAGGGGTCTGACCGTCATTCTGTCCATTTTCCTCCTCCTTGTGACAAATTATTGTGACTTCTGCTGATTTCATTATAAGCCTTGACGGTATAAAGTCAATTTTATATAATAAATAACAAGATTAAAATAATTTATAAGCTGGATTCATAACCGGGGGATGCCGGCTGGGCGAGGGCTTTTTTCGCCCTGCAAGGCACAAAAACGCAGTCCAGCCTTTATGGCTTACAAGTTTTTGCCCAGGCGCTTAAGAGCCGCCTACGGCGGTTGCGCCTGGACGCACCTGCGGGCGCAGTAACGCCGCAGGGCGGACTGCATCCGCAGATGCGTCCATCGGCCAACCGCCCCAAAGGGGCGGCTCTTAGGCTGATGGAAAAAGACCCGGCCAGATGGCATCAACCGGTTGTGAATCCAGCTTTTAATGGAGCGCCTATGAGAAACGAACAGGAATACATCTACATGGTCTACCGGAAGGGCAGCTTTTCCAAGGCGGCCCAGGCCCTTTACCTGACCCAGCCCGCCCTGAGCATCGCCATCCAGAAGGTGGAAAGCGAGATCGGGATGCCCCTCTTCGACCGGAGCCAGAAGCCCCTGGCCCTCACCGAGGCCGGGCGGGTCTACATCGAGGCCCTGGAGCAGATGCGGGCCCTGGAGGACCAGCTGAACAGCCGGCTTCTGGACCTGACCTCCATGAACGTGGGCAAGGCCCGGATCGGGGCCACCAGCTACCTTCTCTCCTGCATCCTGCCCCCGGTGCTGCTCCGGTTCAAAAAGCAGTACCCTGGCATCACCCTGGACATCGTGGAGGCGGGCTCCTACGAGCTGCGGGAGCTGCTGGCGGAGCAGCGGCTGGACCTCACCTTCCTCAGCCACCTGGAGGAGGGCTCCCTTTTCCGGGGCTGCCCCGCCTTTCGGGACCGGATACTGCTGGCCGTGCCGGCCGCCCTGGCGGTGAACGGCCGGGCCAGGGACCGGGCCATGACCGGGGCGGAGGTCCAGACCGGCCGACCCTGGCGGGAGGACCAGCCCTGTGTCGATCTGGCGTGGTTTCGGGAGGTCCCTTTCGTTCTGCTGGAGCCCAAATACGACCTCCGCAGGCGGACCGACTCCTTTTTCGAGGAACGCGGCGTGGAGCCCCAGGTCTACATGGAGGTCTCCCAGATCGTCACCGCCTACGCCCTGGCCCGGGCGGGGATCGGCGCCGCCTTCGTCCCCGACAGGGCGGTGGTGGGCGGCTGCGAGGAGCTGCTTTTCTACAGGCTGCCCTCCCCCCGGGCGGACCGGGATATGCAGGTCGCCACCAACCGGAAAAGTTATCTTTCCAATCCGACACAGTGTTTTATTCGTGTGCTGAATGAGTATTACGATCGGGGGCGGGCTCATCGTTGAAGCAAGGCTGGTCAAAATTTGGCCGCCGAAGAAAGCAGAAAGCCCTTGCCGGCACGCCCGCCGGCAAGGGCTTTCCAGTATGAAGGTGGAACTAACAGGCTTCAGCGCACGAGCTGTGTCGTGTCGGTCATACTGACCCAGAGCCACGCAAGGAGCATGGCGTTTATGAACGCCCCGAGCCAAACGCTGCCGCTGATATTGTACATCTTTCTGCTGATATACGCAGCCACGGGGACAAGG
>CANOCD010000073.1 GCA_947564495.1 uncultured Angelakisella sp.
GCCACGCTGTTCCAGAATTAGTCCCCCGGTGTTCCCAAGCCGTTCCAGGGGAGAAAATTTTTTGAGGTTCCGGGGGCCAGAGGCTGGAAAACAGGTGCCCTGGGGCGCTCCGCCTTGCCAGCAGCACCAAACTTTGCTATAATAAAACCAAAGCAGACAGAAAGGAGAACCTCGCCATGCGTGCCCTATTCGCCCTTTTCACCGCCCTTCTCCTGGTCCTTGCCGGATGCGGGACCCAGGGGACCCCGCCGGAGCCCCCGGCCTCTCCCTCCTCCCCGGCGTCCCAGGAGGCCCCGGAGCCGCCCGCCCCGGAGGAGCCCGCCTCCCAGCCCGAGGCGGCGGAGCCCTCCAACCCCGACGACACCCTGGCCCGGGAGATGATCCTGGCCTACGGCGGGGAGGTGGTCACCAAAAAGGACGGCGACCATTTTGTCACCAAGCAGTTCAACCTTTTCCAGATGCCCTACAGCTGGACCCGGCCCGAGGAGATCCCCCCGGCCTGCTACGACCTTTGGTTCCTTGCCTCCACCTTTGAGGAGGAGGACCGCCTGGAGAAATACGCCGACCCCCAGAAGGACGGCTGGGTCTTTCCCCAGGAGGTCTACGAGGAGCGGATCGGGTCCTGCTTCGGGGCCACCCCGGAACATCTCCGCCGGAACCCCGGCTACGACCCCCAGGAAAAGTGCTACCGGATGGAAGGGGGCGGTGACGGCGGCGCCCAGCAGGAGATCGCCTACACCTACCAGCGGCAGAAGGACTACATGATCCTGGACATCACCCTGGAGGACCTCTACGGCAACAGCTGGGCCAGCCAGTTCCGGCTCATCGCCGACTTCAAGGAGGATGGCGGCTGGGTGTTCCGCAGCTGTGAGTGCCAGCCCGGGGAACTGCCCCAGTGGGGGGAGGAACGAGGGAACACCGCTGTCCTCACCAAGGAACAGTGGGACCTTCTGGACCGGGCGGAGGACCTTGTCCGGGCCTTTGAGGTCGACCCCTCCTTCCTCCTGGAGGAATCCGCCAAGGAGATCGACTATGACCACCCGGCGGAAATCGGCGGCCAGGGCGGGTACTACCCCTACACCGGGGACCAGTACACCGGCTTGGACGACCTGCGGGACCAGCTGTGCCGGACCCTCACCCCGGACTTCTTCGACCGGCTGAACCAGTACGGGACCTTCGCCGAACAGGACGGCAGGCTCTACATTCTGGACGGGTGCCGGGGCACCAACCTTGCCTACCTGGAGGCGGAGGACCGCTTTACCGCCTACACCGTGGGAGAGGAGCTCATCGTCACCCGGTACGCCTACTACGCCGACAGCGCCCCCACCGGCACCGAAAAGGTCCAGGCGACCCAAGTTCGGGCCATGCCTATGGTGCTGAAAAACACCCAGGACGGCTGGCGGGTGGACTTCCTGCGGCTGCCCAACTAATAATATAAGGAGGGACCCCCATGAAACGCCTTACCGCCCTTTTCGTCGCCTTGGTCCTGCTCCTGTGGGGATGCGGGCCCCAGGGGGCCCCGCCGCCGGAGAGCCCGGTTTCCCCCGCCTCCCCGTCATCCCAGGAGACCCCGGAGCCCGCCCCGGCGGAGCCCTCCTCCCAGCCGGAGGCGGCCCCTGCCGACCCGGAGGAGGACGCCCTGGTCCAGGAGATGATCCTGGCCTACGGCGGGGAGCGGATGCCCCGGGAGGACGGGACCTCCCGGCTGGTCCGGAAGGTGGACTCCCTCTTTGACCTGCGGTACAGCTGGAACCGGCCCGAAGAGATCCCCGCCTCCTGGTACTACACCTGGTTCCTCTCCGCCGCCCAGACAGAGGACCCCTCCGCCAGGGAACACTACACCAGCCCCGTCCTGGAGGCCCGGGGGGTGGACAGCTGGTTCATCCCCCAGGAGGTCTACGAGGAGCGGATCGCCGCTTACTTCAACGTCCCCCTCCGGCTCCTTCGCCTGGGGCGGGAGTACGACCCGGAGCTGGGGGGCTACTGGTCCGACGCCCCGAAGGGGCTCCCCACCGGGCGGAAGGGCCTCTCCTACAGCTACACCCGGGAGGGGGGCATCTTCACCATCCAGATCGACCTGGACCATCCCCAGGACAGCCCCCTGGCCCGGCAGTTCCTTCTCACCGTCCGCCTGGAGGAGGACGGGAGCTGGAAGTACCTGAACTGCCAGTGCCAGCCCGGGGAGGTCCCCATCGACTATCCCACCCGGGAGGGCGCCGACGTCCTGCCCCTCACCGGGGAGCAGTGGGCCCTCATCGACCGGGCCGAGGAGCTGGTGCGGATCTTCCAGCTGAGCATCGACAGCATGGAGAACTACTACACCACCGTAGAGTACGGCAGTCCCATCCAGATCGACGGGACCGATGGCTGGTGCCTCTACTTTGGGGATAAATACAAAAACTACGAGGACCTGCGGGCCCAGATGTGCGAGACCCTGACCCCGGAGTTTTTCGACCGGCTGAACCAAAGCGGGACCTTCGCCGGTTACGAGGGCAAGCTGTATGTTCGGGGCGGCTCCCGGGACGGCAACAGGGCTTACCTGAGCAGACAGGACCGCTTCTCCGTCCAGGAGGCGGGGGACCAGCTGGTGGTCACCCGGCACGCCTACTACTGCGACCCGGAGGAAGCGGAGGACGCCTCCCCCCGGGCGGTCGAGGTCCGGGCGCTGCCCATCCTGCTGAAAAACACCCCGGAGGGCTGGCGGGTGGATTTTTTGACCTTGCCCTACTGACGGCGTGCGAAAAAAGAAAAGGCCCCTGCTCCCTCCGGGGTCCCGGATGGGGGCAGGGGCCTTGTTATGGAGTTCAAGAGGACGGTTCGGTGACGACGACGCACCCTTCTTGGAGCAGCGTCTCCAGCTCCTCCCTCATAGCGGAAAGGGTCCGGGAGTCCTCCCGGTCCTCCAGGGCCTCCTCCCGGACCAGGTAGGCGGAGACAGCCCACCGGCTGTTGGTCACCGGCTCCCCCCGGGCCTGGAAGCGGTCTCCGTCGGCGACGCCGTAGCCGTAGGCGTCCCCCGGCTCCACGCAGAGGGCAAGGAGGCTTTCCCCGCCGGCCTGACCGGCGTGGACATAGACCACCAGCCCCTCCCCGGAGGCCCGGGGCTCCTCCGAAAGGGACCAGGGCTGTCCGGTCTCGCTGGGGGGCAGGGTGACGGTAAGGCCGCAGCGGTCGTTTTGGTAGACCAGGCTTTCCCCCTGGGGCGGGGCGGTCTCCCGGGGCTGTTCCCCTTCCTGGGCCGGTGGTTCAGGGGGCGGGGTCTCCGGGGCAGGGGGCGGGGTCTCTCCGCCGCACCCGGAAAGGGCCAGCAGAAGGGCCCCGGCGATGGCAAAAAACGGTTTCATGGGTTTTCTCTCCTTTCCTGTTGGGTCTCAACGATAGAAACGACAGGGAAGGGGGAAATATTACAGGGGGGCACGAAATTTTTTTGGCGGGTCCCGGGGCGCTCCTGCTCGGGTTCCCGGGCCAGCCGGGTTGCTTTTACGGGGGTGTTGTTGTTTTTCCCGGTCTAAAGTTTGTGCGTCTGGACAATGCGGAATCCCTTGTGGGTTGGCTGCAATGTTTTGATTTCGCAGAACTTAGGTCTCCGGGCACAAGGTAACGGCCTTCGACCGGCGGGGCCGAAGGCCGGGATGACCCGGGGTGTATTTTCCGTTGTGCTTATGCCCTGCACGACCTAAGATTCGCCTGCAAAGCCCAAAACATAACAAAAACCCCGGAGTCACTAAAGTGACTTCGGGGCCTCGCCTGATGGTCGGAGTGACAGGATTTGAACCTGCGGCATCCTGCTCCCAAAGCAGGCGCGCTACCAACTGCGCTACACCCCGAAAAACACCCCGGGGCCCAGGCGGGCCCCAGAGCATCTCTTATTATATCACACAGCGGCGGATTGTCAACTCCAACCCCCACCCTTAGTCATGCTTAATGGCCTCCAGCGCCGAGATCTTCACCGCCCGGTTGGCCGGCAGAAACCCGAACACCACCCCCACCAGGATGGAAAACGCCAGAGCCACCAGCACCAGCCACAGGGGGATCACCGACAGCTTGCTCCCGGCGCCCATGGCCCCGGCGGCGAAGTTGTTGAAGGCCCAGGAACCCGCAAAGCTCAGGGCCACCCCCATGATCCCGCCCAGAAGCCCGATCATCCCGGCCTCCAGCAGGAACATGATCCGGATGTCCTTGATCTCCGCCCCGATGACCTTCATCACGCCGATCTCCCGGGTGCGCTCATAGATGGACATGATCATGGTGTTGGCGATGCCGATGGCCGCCACCAGCAGGGAGAATCCCGCAAGACCGCCCAGCACCAGCTGGATCATCAGCGCCTGCTCCTGCATATACTCCCGGCTGTCGTTCATCGAGCTGCAGTCAAAGCCCATGCCCTTGATCTCCTCCTGGACAGCGGCCACGGCGTCCACGTCCACGCACTTTACCTTGGCCTGTTCGTAGGCGATCTTCTTGCCCTGGGTCTTGATGCCGTTCTGCTTGTTGTACTTCTCGATCAGCGCCTTCAGCTCGTTTATGTCCATAAAGGCGTAGTTGGTGGCCTCCCAGTTGGCGTCGTTTCTCAGCATCACCCCGGCCACCACCGGCTTTACCTCAATGTCCTTGCCCACCTTGTTGCCGTTGCTGTCGGTCTTCTGGCTGGGCATCTTCAGCACCAGCTTGTCTTTGGCCAGGTCCACAAAGGGGTCCTTGATCCGCCCGTACTCGTCGGGATAGGGGTCCACCCGGTTGTTCCGCTGCTTTTTGGTGTCGTAGAAGCGGTAGGCGTAGTTTTCCCCCACCACCAGGCTGTAGGGCCGGTCCCCGTCCTTTAGGTAGGTGCCGGATTTCAGCTCGTACCCCAGCTTTTCCAGCGCCTCGGGGTAGACGCCGTAGATGGTGTTGCCGTTGAGGTACCGCCCGTTCTTGGCGGAGACCTGCATATTCACTTCCCAGTTCTGGTAGAAGGGGGTGGCGATCTCCACCCCGTCCAGGGCCTGGATCTTGGCCATGGCGGCGTCGTCCAGGGTGACCTGGCTGTTCCAGTTGTAGATGTCGATGACGGTGAGGTCCCCCCAGCTGGCCAGCTGCTCCTCGTAGGAGAGGGTCAGGCCGATGCCGATGGAGATGGCGATGATGATGAGCCCCACCCCGATGACCACCCCCAGGGCGGTGAGGAAGGTCCTCAGCTTCCGGCGGGTGAGGTTCCGGACACAGATGGAGAGAATATCAGAGATTCGCATCCGCTTCCTCACTCCTCTTTTTCAGGATACGGCGGCGGATGAGGAAAGCGGCTACCGCCCCGGCGATGACCACCCCGCCGATGATGAAGGGGGCGGGGGACTTCTTCTCATCCGTCAGGTTGGGGTCCTCCATCATGCCGGGATCGAACTCCCCGCCCATGCCGGGGCCGAAGTCCATCCCCGCCATGGGGTCCACGGCGTTGGTGGACCACTGGATGGTGGCGGTCTTTTCCACCATGTTGGTGTCCTCGTAGGTGATGGTCACCTCGCCGGCGCAGACCCCCTCCCCGTTGGGGGTGATGTAGAAGTCGGCGGTGCCGGTGGAACCGGAGGTGAGGTTCCCCAGGTTCTGCTGCTGGCCGGGGTTCTGGATGTCCCCGCTGATCTGGGCGGAGAGATTGTAGACGTCGCTCCGGCCCTTGTTGACGAAGTTGACGGTGAGGTAGCTTTCCTCATTCAGATAAATTTCCTGGGAGACGTCCACCCCGGTGACCTGGAACCGGTCGATCTGGACCACGGGGATGGAGATGGTCTCCTGGGTGGAGTTATCCCGGCGGGAGACCAGGTGGTCGTCGATGTACTGGTACTTCATCGAGACCTCGATGTTGTGGGACTGGGGGGCGGCGTTGGCCTTGGCGGTGACCTGGACGGTCTGGCTCACCGACTGCTGGGCGTCCAGCTGGTCCACGTAGAAGGTGTTGGAGGAGCTGGTGAGCATGAAGGCGTCGGGCATGGTGATGGTGATCATCATGTTGGTGACGTCCAGGGCCCGGCTGGTGTTGAAGAAGGTGAGGTCCAGGGGGAAGGTATCCCCGGCGGTGACCTGCCCGCCGTAGCTGTAGTTGCTGACGATGACGTAGGGGGTGGCCATTTCCATCTTGCTGTAGTCGGGGTCATCGTCGCCGCCGTCATCATCAGGATCACCGGCTGCCCCGTCGATTCCGT
>CANOCD010000074.1 GCA_947564495.1 uncultured Angelakisella sp.
CAGGGCCGCATCGCCAAGGCCATCCGCACCGTGGTACGGGCCGCCGCCAACAAGGCCGGCATGAAGGCCGCCGTGGAAATCGACTAGGAAGGGCACGCTGATGTTGGCGGAAGCCGGTTCGCATGGTTCAAGGCTGTTGCGGGCTTAGTCTCTATTTGGGGGAACGCCAACATTGGCGGTAGCCAACTGGCATGGCCCAAGGCTGTTGCGGGCCTGGCTTTTGACCTTCCTTTGACTGCGGCAAGAAAACCTGCCGGGGGCCGTAACGGTCCCCGGTTTTTTGTAAGGAGTATTGCGTGAAGAAACGATTTTTGGAGTGCGGCAAGATCGTCTCCACCCACGGCCTGCGGGGGGAGGTCAAGGTCCTGCCCTGGTGCGACGGCCCGGAGGCCCTGCTGCCCATCAAGACCTTCTACCTGGACAAAGGGGCCACCCCCAAAAAGGCGGAAAAGTGCCGGGTCCAGAAGAACATGGTCCTCCTCAAGCTGGAGGGGGTGGACACCCCCGAGGCCGCCCAGGCCCTTCGGGGGCGGGTCCTCTGGCTGGACCGGGAGGAGGACACCCTGGAGGAGGGCCAGTATTACATCCAGGACCTCATCGGCCTGACCGTGGAGGACGCCGACACCGGGGAGGTGTACGGGACCTTGCGGGACGTCTCCGAGACGGGGGCCAACGACGTCTACCACGTGGCCTTCCCCGACGGGCGGGTCCAGCTTGTCCCCGCCATCCCCCAGGTGGTGGAAAGGATCGACATCGACGGCGGAAGGATGCTCATCCGCCCTTTGGAGGGATTGTTTCTATGATACCCCGGTTCGACATCGCCACCCTCTTTGTGGATATGTGCCAGACCGTCACCGACGAAAGCATCCTGGGCCGGGCCCAGCGGGCGGGGAAGATCGACGTCCGGTACTGGAACATCCGGGACTACGCCGGCAACAAGCACAACCGGGTGGATGACGCCACCTACGGCGGCGGCAAGGGGATGCTCATGCAGGCCGCCCCTGTCTACCGCTGCTGGGAGGCCGTCTGTGACTCCCTGGGGGAGAAGCCCTACGTGGTGTTCCCCTCCCCCCAGGGGAAACTGTTCACCCAGCAGAAGGCGGTGGAGCTCTCCAAGCGGCCACGGCTCATGTTTCTCTGCGGGCATTACGAGGGGGTGGACCAGCGGGTGCTGGACGCCATCGTGGACGAGGAGCTTTCCCTGGGGGACTTCGTCCTCACCGGGGGGGAGCTCCCCGCCCTGGCCATGGTGGACGCCGTGGCCCGCCTCTGCCCCGGGGTCCTCAGCGACGAAAGCTGCTTCACCGACGAGAGCCTCTACAACGGCCTGCTGGAATACCCCCAGTACAGCCACCCGGCGGTCTGGAACGGGGTGGAGGTGCCCCCGGTGCTCCTCACCGGCCACCACGCCAACATCGCCAAATGGCGGCGGGAGCAGTCCCTCCTGGCCACCTGGAAAAAGCGCCCCGACCTGCTGGAGACCGCCCCCCTCACCAAGGAGGACCGGGCCTTTCTGGACAAGTTCCGGGCGGAGGAAAATTCTGACAACGGAAGTGTTGCAACATGACAGGAACTATCATCAACACCCTGGCGGTAGTGGCCGGGGGGATCATCGGCCTCTGCATCAAGAAGGGCCTCCCGGACCGGATCAACCAGGCGGTGACCTATATGCTGGGGCTTTCCACCGGCATCATCGGCCTCAACGGCATCCTGTCCACCATGCTTGCGGTGGATACCGCCACCGGGCGGGTCTCCTCCTCCGGGGAACTGCTCCTCCTGGGGAGCCTGGCCCTGGGGACCCTGGCGGGGGAGCTCCTCCACATCGAGGAACGGCTGGACGGCGCCGGGGCGGCCATCGAGAGGAAACTAAAGGCCGGGAACTTCTCCAAGGGGTTTATCAGCGCCTCGGTGCTGTTCTGCGCCGGGGCTATGACCATCATGGGCTCCATCCAGGACGGCCTGGGCCAGGGGTACACCATCCTCCTCACCAAAAGCTCCCTGGACTTCATCGCCGCCATCATCCTGGCCTCCGGCCTGGGGATCGGGGTGCCCTGCTCCGCCCTGACGGTGCTGGTCTACCAGGGAGCCCTCACCCTCCTGGCGGGGACCCTCCGGGAGGTGCTGGCGGGGGCGCTGCTGGACCAGCTCTGCATGGTGGGCTACGCCATCGTCCTGTGCATCGGCATCAATTTCTTCGGGGTGGTCAAGATCAAGACCGCCAACCTCCTCCCCGCCCTGGCGGTCCCTGTCCTGTATAATCTGCTGATACCGTTGAAAACTTTATGGATATGATGCACAAATAACCGAATTTTTTTCTGCGGCTATCTGGAAAACAAGCAGAAAATCCGAAAAAACCCCATCTTTGGGCAGTTTTTCCGTTGACGGAAAAAGCCTCTGCCTTTATAATCTAGGGGTACGCTTAGGTTATCATCAAACCATCCCGCCCTGGGGTCCGGCAGGCATACTTTGGAAAGGGAGCCCGGAACCCCTCGAAGCAGAGACAAGGAGAATTGATTATGTTTGTGAAAGAAGTTGCCGTTCAGAACCACGTGGGGCTCCACGCCCGCCCCGCCACCTTCTTTATCCAGAAGGCCAACGAGTTCAAGTCCTCCATTTGGGTGGAAAAGGAGGAGCGCCGGGTCAACGCAAAGAGCCTGCTGGGGGTCCTCTCCCTGGGCATCGTCGGCGGCACCAACATCAAGGTCATCGCCGACGGCGCCGACGAGCAGCAGGCCGTTGAGGCCCTGGTAAAGCTGGTCGCCTCCGGTTTTTCCGAGTAAGAGGCCAACGGGAAAGTAAAACCAAAAAAGGGAGCCGTTCCATCCGCTCTTGGGATGGGACGGCTTTTTCTAAGGAGCTGCTATGAGAACCACCCGCCTTTTCGCCGCCGCCCTGGCCCTCTCCCTGGCTCTGGCCGCCTGCGCCCCCCGGGAGCCCGCCCCCGTCCCTAGGCCGGACCTCCTCCCCCAAGGGACCGCCCTGGAGCTGGTGGTGGCCACCGACCTCCACTTCCTGGACCCCGCCATCGTCCGGGAGGGGGATGCCTTCACCGCCGCCTACGCCTACGGGGACGGCAAGCAGATCAACTACATCTCCCAGCTGGTGGACGTCTTTGTGGCCGAGATGCTGGAGCGGCGCCCCGCCGCCGTCCTCCTCACCGGGGATCTGACCCTCAACGGGGAGCGGATGAGCCACCTGGAGCTGGCCCGCCGCCTGGCCGCTCTGCCCCAGGCGGGGATACCCGCCCTGGTCATCCCGGGGAACCACGACATCCTCAACGCCTTCGCCTCGGGGTACAACCGGGACAAGATGTACGACGTCCGGTCGGTGGACCCGGAGGAGTTCGCCGAGATTTACGCCGACCTGGGCTACGGCCAGGCCGCCAGCCGGGACACCGCCAGCCTC
Source organism: uncultured Angelakisella sp. (assembly GCA_947564495.1). Taxonomy (GTDB): domain Bacteria; phylum Bacillota; class Clostridia; order Oscillospirales; family Ruminococcaceae; genus Angelakisella. The sequence continues at coordinate 3,406 of CANOCD010000074.1, forward strand.
AGCTACACCTGGCCCCTTTCCGACGACCTGTGGCTCATCCTCCTGGACACCAACCTCTACGAGCGGGACGGCAGCCGGAGCATCCCCCAGAACGCCGGGGCCCTCCCCAAGGAGACGCTGGCCTGGCTGGAGGGCCAGCTGGCGGAGGCCGAAAGCCAAGGGGCGGAGGTCATCACCGCCACCCACCACAACCTCTTAAACCACAGCAGCCGCCTCCGGGAGGGCTACACCCTGGACAACGCCGATGAGATGCTGGCCGTCCTGGAAAAGCACGGCGTCCGGGTGAACCTCAGCGGCCACGTCCACATCCAGGACATCGCCGGGGAGAAGCTGGGGGGCCGGGAGTTCTACGACATCGCCACCAGCTCCTACGCCGTCTACACCAACCAGTACGGGGTGCTGGAGTATCAGCCCGGGGCGGAGCTCCGCTATCATGCCCAAGAGGCCGACGTGGAGGGCTGGGCCCGAAGGGCCGGCGTCCAGGACCCCGACCTCCTGGCCTTTGAGGACTACTCCTACCGGTTCTTCTACGACATCTCCAAGGAGCGGTCCTACGTCAGCCTGGTCATGGCCCAGCTGAACAAGGACGCCGACCTGGAGCTGATGAGCCAGACCATGGCCATCCTCAACCCGGCCTATTTCAGCGGCTGCGCCGGCCAGCTCCGGGAGGAGGTCAGGCAGAGCGACCACTACGCCATGTGGCGCAAGCACAGCGGCTTCGCCCCCATCGGCTACATCAACAGTATGCTGGAGGAGCGGGAGCTGGACCCCAGGCAGATCACCATCCCCCTGACAGACTGACGAAAAGCAGAAAAGGCGTCCCCCGGGAAAGCCCAGGGGGACGCCTTTTTTCTCCGGCAAAAGGGGAAAGGTCACTTCGTCGGGCCCGGAAAGGGCCCGGGGATCTTGGCTCACGGTTTTTACTTCAGCTGGAAGGACTGGCAGTCGGTGCACTGGTCCATGGTGGGGTTCATCTCGTGGGTGCCCACCTGGATGCGGTCCAGGCTGCAAAAATCGGCGTTGTCGCAGTGGTTGCGGCAGTTGGTAACGGTGCAGGCAATGGCCTTGTTGGCGTGGTTGCAGTTGCAGCTCATAAGAAGATCCTCCTGTATTGGGGTGTTGGTTTTGGGGAAAGGACACGGGCGGCGGGATGGTTTCGCTGCCGCCCGCTGGTGTTATTGTGGCCCCGGCCGGCCGAAAGATACAGGAGGAAATCTGGCAGTCATCCCGGGTTTTTCCGGGAATTTTTATTTTTTGCGGCGTCTGCGGAAAAAGACGATGGCTGTCGCCACGGCCAAGACTGCCGTGATGACCCACAGAGGGAATGCCTCCGCCGGGAGCCCCAGGATGTACGGCCCGGAAACCAGGATGCTGGTGGGCCCGTCCGCCCCGCCGATGACCCGCTCCGGGAAGTGGACCTGTTTGGTGTAGATGGTGGAGGCCACGGAAAAGGAAAAGGACAGCAGGGTGAGGGCCGCCAGCACCTTCCCCGCCGCTCCTCCCCGGCGGGGGTCCGCCTGGGGCACGGGGGCCGGGTCCGCCCCCGGGGCGGCGGGCTTCTCCTCCCCGGAGACCAGGGTATCCAGAGAGACCCCAAACACCCCGCAGAGGGCCAGAAGGTTGGCGGTGCTGGGCTTGGACTGCCCGCTTTCCCACTTGGCCACCGCCTGGTGGGAGACCTCCAGCCGGGCGGCCAGGGCCTCCTGGGAGAGGTTCTTCTGCTGGCGGTACTGCTTGATCCGTGGGCCGAGTTCGGTGTCGTTCATGTCGTGCGCCTCCTTTATGGGTGATGGGTCTATCATATCCCAAAACCCGGGGGATGTCCACCAACTATCCGGCAACTATGGGTTGCAAAGGGGGGGAAGGCCGGGCAGACTGGAAAAAACTTCTGGCCTGTGGTAAGATAAAAAGGGAAAGGAGGTCGAGAAAATGAGAGACCAGTTGATGAGTGAGGAATACTTCCAAGCCTTCATTGCGGAGGAGGAGGCCCGGGCGGCGGCGTTTTCGGCGAAGCTCTCCGCCGGGGCGGTCCGGGCCGACCGGGTATTCTCTGTGGAGCAGAGGGTCCATTCCCTGGGGTTCAGCGCCTGGATCGGAAAGTATTCCCTGGGCGAGGACCTGGGAAAGCTGCGGGAGGAGTTTTGGGCCATCCTGGAGGGCTGCCCCCGCTATTGGACCAAAACCACCAGCTATGTGAACCTGGTGTGGGTGCTGGCCATTGCGGTGATGCTGGAGGCGGAGCCGGAAAGGGTCGCCCCCCTTGCCGGAAAGATAGAGGAGTGGGGGCGGCGGGACGCTTTGCTGGACCTGTTCAGCGGTTTCCTTCTCCACGGGACGACGACGCTGGAAAACCCCGTTTTCACCTGTCCCAAGCCCTACAAGGAATTGGAGGGGGTCATCCGGGAGGAGAAGGACCGGGTGGAGCGGCTGAAAAAATACCTGGAGAAAAAGTGGTATCCCGGGCACAAGCAGTTTGGCATCTGCGACGTCCACAAGGCGAAGGAAAAGCTGTACAGCGGCTATTGGAGCTTTGAAAGCGGGGCGGTGGCAAAACTCCTGAAGCTGGAGGACGGACCGCTGAAGGGGCTTGCTTATTATCCCTGCTCTCCTGGCCGTTCTTATTCTTCCCAGACTTCATACTGCGGCTGGCACTCTGGTTCACCGCGTGGGCCGCCTGCTGTACACGGTTTCGGAAACCGGCGCCGGCGCCGGCTGTGCTCAA
>CANOCD010000075.1 GCA_947564495.1 uncultured Angelakisella sp.
ACAGCTCGCCGCCGCTGATCTCCTCCAGGCCGGCCACCATCCGCAGGGTGGTGGATTTGCCGCAGCCGGAAGGCCCGACCAGAACGATGAACTCCTTGTCGGCGATGTCCAGGGTGAACTCCTGGACGGCCACGACGCCCTGTTCGGTGACTTGCAGGTTGACCTTCTTCTCCTCGGCGGGAGCGCCCTTCTTGGGCTTCTTCTTTTTCTCGCTGTGGGGATAGATCTTGGTGATGCCTTTCAGGTTCAGACTTGCCATGGCGTCCGGTTTTGATGGAAGGGCCTCCGCCGGTCCCATCTCGCCGCAGGGGGAGCGCGCCCCCAGGGCATTACGACAGGTCTCCACACTGCCGCACCGCAAACCGCAGCGGTAGATGATTCCTCCTTTTTTCAGTACCGGGGGCTATGGAAATGGAGTAGCCGCCCGACCCGTTGACTCATGCCGCTTTGTGAAAAACGGCTAGTTTTATTTTACCACATATTTTGGATTTGTCAAATGCAACTCCGGCGGATGGAGGGGCTCGGAGAAAATTTTCTTTTTTCTCCCGCAGGAAAAGCCCCAAAAGGGGACACAGAATAGATAGAAGTCTAAAAAGGAGGTCCCCTGCCATGAAAAAGACCGCCGCCCTGTTTCTCGCCGGGATGCTGCTGTTCGCCGCCGCCTGCGGAAAGCCCCAGGCCCCGGCCCAGCCGGTCCCGCCCGAGCCCGTGCCAGAGTCCACGCCGGAAACCATCCCCGAGGAAGCCCCCGAGGAGCCGGAACCCGCCTGGTGGGAGCAGTGGTTCTCCCGGGGGACCGACCCCGGCCTTCCCCCGCCCCAGGGGGAGGTGGTGGCAGGCGGGCGGAGCCTTGCCTACCTGGGGACCCGGGACACCGACCTCACCCTGGGCCTGAACTGCCAAAACGGGACGCTGACCCAGCGGAGGGTGGTGTACACCGACGAGGACGGGAACCTCTACGCCTTGAACGAGGAGGGGCGGCTGACCTTTTTCCTCCGTGGGGAGGAGGCCCCGGAGGGGGACGGCCTTGCCGGGGATTCCTGGGACGAATCCGCCGCCTTGGAGGCCCAGGCCCTGGGGGTGGACCTCTCCGGGGGACAGGTGATCTCCAGCGGCGGCACCGAGACCGGGGGCCGTTCGGTGGTGTTCGCCGCCGGGGAGGACCCCGCCCTTGCCGACCAGATCATCGTCACCCTGGGCCGGGACGGGGGGCTTTTCTCCCTCATCGTCCAGCCCAGGCCCGGCTCCCTCACCCGGGAGGAGACCGCCTTCTTTGACGCCTCCTTTGAAAGCTACCGCCGGGGCCTGGGGGACCGGCTGGAGAGCTCCACGGTGATCTACCGCCGGTGCCTGGAAGGGGTGGCGGCGGTCTACTCCCTGGTCCTGGTGGAGGACGGGGGCTACTGGATGGAATCGGTCTCCTTCCTGGCCCCGTCCCCGGAAAAAACAGTGGACGCCCCGCCCGAGATGTGATACAATAAAGGCGAAGGCAGGTGAGGAGCATGGAGGAGGAGACCACCCTGGCCCAGGGGCTGCGGGTCACAGACGACAGTGCGGGGTACGACGCCGCCTGCAAGCGGGTCCTCTCGGAAAAGGCCATCCTGGCCCGTATCATGAAAGCCTGCCTCATCGAGTACCAGGACTGCGACGTCAAGGACATCGAGGAGAAGTACATCGAGGGCCAGCCCGAGGTCTCCGCCACCCCGGTCCTTCCCGACGAGGAAAGCCCGGTCATCACCGGCATGGACACAGTGGACAAATCGACCCGGGAGGGGATGGTCACCTACGACATCCGCTTCCGGGCCATTGCCCCGGGAACCGGGGACCCCATCGCCCTCATCGTCAACGTGGAGGCCCAGAACGACTTCTACCCGGGGTATCCTCTGGTGACCCGGGGGGTGTACTATTGCAGCAGGCTCCTGTCAGCCCAGTATGGCAGGGAGTTCACGGGAAGCCACTACGAAAAGCTGAAAAAAGTGTACAGCATCTGGATCTGCATGGACCCGCCAAAGGAGCGTCGGAACACCATCAACCGCTACCGCCTGGTGGAGGAGCAGCTGGTGGGGGAGGGGCAGGAGCCGGAGGGGAACTATGACCTCCTGTCCATCGTGATGCTCTGTCTGGGCGGCCCGGAGGGGGAAAACTACGACGGGGTGCTGCGGATGCTGGATGTGCTGCTTTCCCGGAAAACGGGGGAGCGGGAAAAAAGGAAGATATTGCAAGATGACTATGACATTGCAATGACACGAAAGATAGAGAGGGAGGTGTCGGATATGTGCAATCTGAGCAGAGGTGTCCGGGAGGAAGGTCGAATTGAGGGCGAGACCGGTGCTGTTCTTCGTTCGATCAAAGCACTGATGCGATCTGCAAACTGTGCCGCCGACAAGGCCATGACCATGCTGGATGTCCCGGAGGTGGAGTGGCCGAAATACCGGGAGCTATTGAAAGAACAGTGACCCCAAAACCGCAAACCAAAACGCCGGAGGCATCCCCGCCCCCGGCGTTTTTTATCTCTGGCCCCTCCCCGGCTCACCCCGGGAAAGCGTACACCAAGCCCCGCTCGCTGTCCCGCAGCTTTTTGGCCCCGGGAATCCCTTCGGGCCAGACAGCGAAGAAGCCGGCTTTGGCCGCAAAGGCTTCGGCGTCCTGGTAGTCCTCCAGCAGTTCCAGCTCCAGGCCGAACTCTTGGCGGGCCAGGTCCGGGTTTTCTATCTTCGGGAGCTCCTCACTGCCAAAGGAGGCCCAGGCCGTCTCCTCCCCCGCCCCCCGCAGGGTGAGGGTGAAGAAAAGGTCGTCGTGCATCCAAATTCCCAGGGCCCGGCAGTCGAACCGGTCTTGGAGCCGGGAGCAGGCGGTCTGGTCATCGTCCCCCTGCCATTCCCTGCACCACACCCCGAAATAGCGGTCCTCCACCAGGATCTGGTAGTCCTCCGAATTGCTTTCGCACCAGTCGATCAGGTCCTCCAGGGCGTTTTCCGGCAGGTCCTCCCGGAAAAGATGGAGGCAGGTGGTCTTGGCGTAGGGGTCGATCCGCTCCACCGGGACCGGCGGCCTGGGGCCCTCCGCCAGGGTGACCCGGTAGGGGAACCTGGCCAGGACCTCCTCCGAGGGGGCGTGGACCGAAAGATACCGGGACTGTATCAGGGGGCGGCACTGGGACAGGAGAAGGACCGCTTCGGTATCCTCCGGCTTTTTCAGGTCCGGCCGCCACCCGTCCAGCAGCCCGGCGTACCGGCTGGCCGCCTCCTCCTTCCGAGTCATCCCGGTAAAGAGAAGGGGCTCCTTCTCGCCGGCCCCGAACAGGAGGGGAATCCCAACACAAAGGGAAAAGCGGCGGGCGGTCTCGATGGGGTCGGGGCCCGGGTCGGAGAGGCAGCTCCCATCCCCCGGGAGCCGCAAAAGGTCAAAGACCTTTTCCGGGGTCTCCGAAAGGGTGATCCCCCTTGCCTCCCGGCGATACCGGCAGATGGAGACGTCATCCTGCCCCGCGGCAAACTCGAAAACTTCCGCCCCCGGGGTGTCATCGACGGTAAAGGAAAAAGCGGGATACCTCCCGAAAGATCGGGAAAGGATCTCGAAGTCCCTGGCGGTGGCAAGGGAAAGGGCGTGGCTCGGAAAGAGAAAGACCTGCCAGGCAAGGACGTTCAGAAAGTCCGACCGGGGGGAGGGCTCCCGGGAAGAGCCGCCATAGAGCCGGGCCATCTCCTCCTCAAACTCCCGCGTTTCCCTTTGCTCCCGGGCGTGGCGCCGCTCGGCCCGGTCCAGGGAATCCTTTTCGTCGAAAAGCTCCTCCAGCCTTTCCTCAAAGCGATAGTAGGGGTCCAAAACCAGTTTGCCGCTGTACTTCACAAAAGGTCCTCCCTTCCCTCACTGTCCCCCCGCTGCCTCCCCACGGAACTGGCTGGGGGTCTTTTCGGTGTACTTCTTAAAGACCACGAAGAAATACTTGATGTTCCGGTAGCCCACCTGCTTGGCGATCTGCTCCACCGTCAGGTCGGAATCCCGGAGGAGCTTACAGGCTTTGTCGATGCGGACGTGCTGCACAGCGTCGTTGATGGACATCCCCGTGGCCGCCCGGAACTGGCGGTTCAGATAGGTCTGGCTCAATTCCAGCTGGGTGGCGATCATCTGGCTGCAACAGTCTTCGTCCTGGTAGAACTCGTAGACCTTGCCCCAGACGGCGGAACAGAGGGAGTCCGCCTGCTTCTGCTGGGAGGCCGCCACCGCCTCGGTGATGCGGATGAGCCGCTGGTCGATGGCCTCCTGGAGGGCGGACAGACTGGTGAGGCTTTGGTCCATGGAGGGGGCCGCCTCCAGCTCGTATTTGAGGTAGAGGCCGGTGAGCATCTTGTCCACATAGTGGAGGGCGAAGGAGAAGTCGTTGTACCGGTCCCGGGAGATGGCGTTGAGGATGAGGAGCCACTGGGCCCGGGCCCCCTGGAGCTGCCCCTTCTTGAGGGCGCTCTCCATGGCGGAGACCATCTCCGGGCGGAAGCCGCTGGTCTCGCTGCACTCGGCCAGGAGCTCCTGGGAGAGGACGGTCTGGCTGCCGTAGAGGAAGGCCAGCTTTTTCAGCTCCTCCAGGGCGGCGAAGGCGGCCAGCAGCTGTTCCCGGGAGTAGCAGGGCAGGCTGACCAGCACCGGCCCCTTGGCCCCCGATCCCCGGAGGGCGGCAAGGAGCTGGTTGCGGCCCTTGTTGGTGCAGGCGGGAAAGACCAAGGTGAATCCCGGCTCCAGCCGGGCCATCATCACCTGGGGGTAGGGGGCAAGGACACGGTACAGCTCCTCCTGGGGTTCCCCGGCGATGACCAGGACGATGGGCAGGCGGGTCCCGGCAGGAAAGCTGCCGGTCTGGAGTTCCCGGAGGACACGGCTCTGCTCCAGGGCCTTGTGGCTGGAGAGCAGCTCGTCGAACTTTTCGGTGGTGCTGTCCTTGCCGGCCACCTCCACGGCGGTGAGGGCCCGGGAGATGTGGAGGAAGGTGGGCAGGATGTAGACAAAGAGGTAGGCGAAAAGGGCCAGCAGCACCAGGCTGAGGGCGGCAAAGAGGACAAAGACCACCGTCTGGATGTGGACCAGGCCGGGGGCGGTGGCCTCCAGCTGAAAAGCCTCCAGGTAGTACCAGCCGGTGTTGCCCAGGCGGTGGTACACCCAGCAGGAGGAGAGGAAGGGCGAGCGGTCGGGCAGGACGTAGCCGCTGGCGGGGTCCACGGCAAAGGCCGCCTGGAACCGCCCCCAGTCGGGGATCTCCAGGGGGAGCTGGGCCGGGATCACCGGCTGGCCGGCTCCGTCCACGATCATATGCCGGTCCCGGGAGAGGGTGCCCAGCAGCTGGTTCTCGTACCAGCCGGCGTTGATGTCCAGGAGCATGGCGCTTTTTCCCCGGCTGCCGGCCTCGGAGAAGAGGAAGGAGTAATAGGTGGAACTCCCCGCCTGGCGGCGGAAGGGGGCGAGGTAGGCGTGGTTTTCGGGGTGGAGGAGGATCTCCACCGCACCCTGGTCGTGGAACTGGGCGGTGGGGGCGGAGCCGTGGCTGCTTTCGGAGGTAAAGACGGTATCCAGGGCTTCGTTATAGACCATGACGTTTTCCACGAAGCTGCTGGAACTGGCGAAGTTCCCCAGGTCCCGGTGGCCGATGGTGCGCTCCGACCAGGAGAGGTCCTCGCTGGTCCGCAGGGTGCGGACCGAGGAGGTATAGAACATCTGCATGGCGGAGGTACGGATATTGGCGTTGGAGAGGCGGAGCACCGATTCCACGTAGTTACCGAAGCTCTCGCTGGCGGCGGCGATGCTTTGGAGGGAGGCGGTGCGGAACTGGAAGAAGAGGAAGAGGAAGGAAGCGAGGAAAAGGAGCAGGAGGAGGATGACCCCGCCCACCTGGATCATCCGGCGGTGGATGCGGGAGATACTGACGGGGGCGGAACGTTCCATGGGGGGCCTCCTTTCTCTGGGGGGTGATTTCGGGTTTTATTATATCGGGGTTAGGGGGGGATGTCAACCGAGGGGGGTTGCAGGGGTTGGGGCCCCAGGCAAGCACAGGGTAAAGTCCGAGACAGGCAAAGTTTAGGGCCGCCCTTTTCAAAGGGCG
>CANOCD010000076.1 GCA_947564495.1 uncultured Angelakisella sp.
CCACAACTTCATCCAAAAGGGCAGCGACGCCGAGATGACCGAGATGGTCAACAAGATCCGGGAGCGGTCGGTCCTCAACACCAAGGTGGACGTGCGGACCGATGACCACCTCCTCACCATGTCCACCTGCGACTACACCTTTAAGAGCGAGACAGGGGAGCGCATCGCCCGGTTCGTGGTCTTTGCCCGGAAGGTCCGGGAGGGGGAGAGCCTGGAGGTGGACACCGCCGGGGCCACCATCAACACCAACCCCGTCATGCCCGCCGAGTGGTACGCCCAGCTGAAGCGGAACCAGGAGGCCGAGCTGAAGAAGCAGCAGGAGGAGGCCGCCAAGAAGGCCACCGCCAAGTGGCTCACCGAAAAGGAGCAGAAGGAGCTCACCGCCGAGGAGGCCGAGGCCCTGGCCAAGCGCCGTGAGGAACAGGCCCAGAACTACCTGACCTATGACGAGCGGGAGGACAACGACCTGGAGACCATCCTCACCCTCATCGACCGCCGCAAGGCCCAGTTCGAGCTCTACCTCACCGAGGAGGAGCAGGGCTATTCCCTCACCAAGCGGCTGAACCTCTCCGAGGAGCGCCGGGCCCAGGCCACCGCCGCCGGCCTCACCGACGAGGAGATCCGCAAGGCGGGGAGCTGGGAGAACATCGAGAAGCTCATCAACAGCAAGGGCGGGGCCGCCCTGGACGCCGTGATCAAGCTGTATCCCAACCTCCTCACCGCCAACGACAAGGCGACGGCGACCACCGTGGCCGCCCTGGAGCAGCTGGCCGCCAGCCGCAAGCAGGAGGCGGAGCTTCTGGGCCTGCGGGTGGCCGACTACGCCACCTGGGACGCTCTCCAGGCCGCCATCAACCAGAAGAAGGGGGCCGACGCCGTCCAGAAGGAGATGGACAACTACATCGCCCAGAACCCCAAGCTCCTGGAGGCCGCCGACAAGAGCGGGGCCAACAGCGTGGACGACCTGAAAGCCCTGGCGGCCCAGCGGGAGAAGCAGGCCAAGGACCTGGGGATCAATCTGAACGACTTTTCCAGCTGGAGCGCCGTAAAGGCGGAGATCGACAAGAAGAACAACGCCGCCGCCACCGAGCAGGCCCGGCAGCAGTTCCTCAACGACCCCAACAACAAGAAGTGGATCAGCGACAACTCCAAGACCCTGGAGGAACTCCAGACCCAGGTGAACGCCAACAAGAACGCCTATAACGCCGCCCTGAACGCCCTCCAGACCCAGGAGGCCAAGGATAAGCTCACCGCCGCCATGAACGGCGCCGGCAGCTGGAGCGACGTCCAGAACGCCATCAACACGATAAAGGATGCGGCGTCCTCGACCACGCCTCCGCCCCCGACCACCACCACGCCCCCGCCGCCGGAGAGCACCACCCCGCCTCCCTCGGAGAGCACCCCGCCGCCGGATACTTCGTCCGGCAACACCGGCGCCGAGGAATCCAGCAGCGTGCCTGACGGTTCCAGCGAGGAATCGTCTACCCCCTCGGAGGAATCTTCTGAATCCTCTGAACCCTCCCCATCGTCGGATGATACCTCCAGCGAGGAGGATGATTCCTCGGAGGAAAGCAACGGCACTGACACTCCCACTAACGACACCACCCCCGAAGCCCCCGCCAACACCGATGGCCCCGGGGCGGGAGAATGACACCTACCCCACCATAAGCGGAAGGCCCCCAGCTTGACCGGGGGCCTTCTTTTCTCGTGGCGGACACTTCGCCCTTTACAAAACCGGAAAGAAATCGTATAATAACAGCACACCACGCCGGTTATCTGAGGTGGTGGATTTCGTAGCAGCCACACGCCCGCCGGGCCAAAAGGGACGCAGGAGAAGGCTACGCCTGCCAGGTAACCGTCTATTGGGGGCTGTCATTTTGGCGGCCCTCTTTTTTTGAACAGAAAGGAGCCGCCGCCATGTTTCGTGAAATGAGAAGAAAGAACCAGCTCCTCCCGGAGGAGGAGACCGCCGCCATCCTCCGGGAGGGGTCCTCCGGGGTGCTGTCGGTCCTGGGGGATGACGGGTATCCCTACGGGGTGCCCCTCAGCTACCTCTACGAGGACGGGAAGCTCTACTTCCACTGCGCCCTGTCCGGCCACAAGCTGGACGCCCTCCGCCGGGAGCCCCGGGCCTCCTTCTGCGTCATCGCCCGGGACGAGGTGGTCCCCGGCGCCTACACCACCGAGTACCGCAGCGCCATCGCCTTTGGCCGTGTCCGGGAGCTGGCGGGGGAGGAGAAGTTCCGGGCCATCGACCGGCTGACCGCCAAATACTACCCCGAGGAAGACCCGGAGCACCGCAGGGCTGCTATCGAGGGTTCCCTGGGGCGGCTCTGCCTCCTGGAGATGGCGGTGGAGCGGCTTACCGGAAAGGGGAGGGGGTAGGCGGTTCCTTTCCTGCTGGTCCGGCGATGAGGGGAAGTCTCTGCGTTCCGGATTCGGGCCCCTGCGGGGGCCCTGTCCGGAAGGGCAGGCGGTACAGGGCGCTGGCGGGGCGCTCCTGCGGCTGGGTGTGGGTGCAGGCTCGTTACCGGCCGCAGGTTGTCACTTCGAGAAAACGAAGCTAAGAAAGGGAAACTTTGCGCCCTTTCTTAGCTTCGTTGTTTTTTCCTGCGGCCTGGTTTTGATAGGCTCGTTTTGGTTTGGCCGTTCGGTCGGCGGTCCGGTCCATACGTCCGTACAAACCGCCACCGCCTAGGGGTATTTCGCCCGCTGCGGCGGGCGACCAAAGGCTTCGCCTCTGGACTCCACCGCCCTTTGAAAAGGGCGGCCCTAAACTTTGCCTGTCTCGGATTTTACCTGGTGCTTGGCCTTACCCCCGCCCTCCTTCTCAAACACCACGATCATATTGCTGTCCGGGAAGGGCAGCGCCTCTCCGTCCTCCCCCGCCAGTTCCACCCGTCCCGCCAAATGCTCCGGATACCCCGCCTGGAGGTACTGCGTGTAGTACCGCAGCCGCAGCCCCGGCACCCGCCCCTCCAGCGCCTCCCAGTCCTCCCGGGTGTAGTACCCATACCACTCCTCCACCTCAAAGGGCAAAGACTCCTTCCCCCAGGTGATGGTATAGAGCAGCTCCATCGCCGAGTTCTTGGGCATCCGGTAAAGCCCCGCCTCCCCCGTCTCCTCCGGCGTCCGGGCCCGGAGCGGAAACCCCCGGAACTCCCGGAGGTAATCCCGGGCCAGCGCCTCCAGCCCCTCGTCCAGGAACCGCACCGCCACCACGGGGTTCTCCCCCGACGCCACCCCGTCCCGGATGACGATCCGCCCCCCGGGCTCCAGCAGCCCCGCCGCCGTCTCCAGGATCTTGGGGATCACCTTCTTATTGAACCGCCGCCCCTCGTACTCCCCGTAGGAAAAGATCTCGTGGATGATGGAGCAGAAAAGGATGGCGTCCAGCGGCCCCGCTTCCTCCCGGCTCAGATCCAGAAAGTCGGAGTGGATCACCCGCCAGGGCAGCCCCTCCGCCTTGACCCGCTGGGAGAGCCGCTGGCAGACCTCGGCGGAAACATCCACCCCCGCCAGGGAACACCGGGGGTACGCCCCGGCGATAAGGTCCAGAAGAACGCCGCCCCCCGGCCCCACGTCCAGCACCCGGTCCCCGTCCCGGAGAAAAGCCAGCAGTTTCCTTTTGTCGTCGGCGGCGCTGTTCATATGGCCCAAATACTGGTCCTCGTTCCCCACCCGGGCGAAAATGTCCGGGCGGTAGCCCAGCCGGTCGAACACCGCCAAAATGGCCTGGTTGTGGGTGATGTCCGCCTCCACCAGGGTCTGGTAGAACTGGTCGATGGCCTCCCCCACAGGGGACAGGGTCGTTTCCAAGGCGATCTCCTCCCCGGCGGGGATCAGGGAGAAGGCCAGGTGCTCGGTGGGACAGAGCCGCCCCGTCTCCCCGGCCCGCTCCGCCATGGCCAGGACGCAGTGGTCGACCCGCCGCTCCCCCATGGCCGGGGGGACCCGGGAGTAGAAGTAGAGCCGGTCCTGGAGGCTTTTCAGGGAGAGCGTCCGCCCTGGCCGCCAGTCCGGGAGGGCGGGGAAGTCCCGCTCCCCGGCGGGCCCCTCCGGGGGGATGGAGGCCGCCAGGGCGTCCAGAAAGGCCCCGCCCCGGATGGGCCCCATGGCCCGGAGCACCCCGTCGGCGTACCAGAGGTCCCGGCTCTGGAGGAGGTCCTCCGCCCGGCGGGAGAGGAGCAGGGGCCCCTTCCCCCCGCAGAGGCGCAGGGCCCGCTCCCCGGGGGAGAGGGGCGGCAGCAGCTCCCCGTTGGCGATGGCCTGGATGGTCCCCCTGTGCTGTTCCGCCAGGCCGGGGGAGACCCCCGCCAGAACGCACCAGGAGACGAGAGCCAGGGTCCGGCAGAAGCGGGAAAAGGGGACCCCGGCCTCCCGGCAGAGCCGCAGGAGAAGGTCCCGCTCCCGGGGGGAGGTCAGGGGTAGGGTGCCGCTCTCCGGGGAGATCTCCCCCTGGAGGTACTGCCCTGCCGCCCCGTGCATCCGGATGAGGGCCGAGACGGCGGCCTCCTCCCCTCCCGGCGGGCCGGCAAGGCTCCGGAGGTAGAGCTCCGCCGAGCCCCCGGCGTGGTCCACCAGGGAGACGCCCCGGGCCGCCCAGTCCTCCCGCTCCCGGGGCATCCCGCCTTTGGCGGCCTCGGCCCAGGAGAGGACCAGGGCGGCGGCGTCCCGCTCCTCCCCGGTCCAGTCCCCGGGGGCGGCTTCCAGGGCCTCCAGGGTCCGCCGGGTGTAGGCCAGGGTCTCCCGGCCCTCCACCTGGTCCAGGCGGAGATACCGGGCCCGGTTGTAGTCGTTGTTCCGGGTGGCCCACAGGTACCGGAGCCAGAGGAGGTCGGGCCGGTCTTTCCATAGGCGCATATCCCCGGCCTCCACCCGGCGGATGGCCTCCAGGGCCTGGCGGCAGCGGTCCCCTTTCATGCAAAACGCCCCTTTCAAAAAAGGCGGCCCTTTGAAGGACCGCCGTCACGCTACTTTTTCTTTTTGGTGACAAAGAGCAGGGTGACGATGATGACCGCCGCGATGGCCATAACGATGAGGGCCACGGCGACCATGCTGTTGTCCCCGGTGGAGGGGTTGGCGACCCCGGCGGCCAGGGCCGGGACCGCTCCGGCGGCGAAAACGGCCAGAGCGGCAAAGAGCATTCCCATGCTGCGCTTCATGGTTTTGTATCTCCTTTGCGTTGTTGATGACACGCCGGCGGGCCGGCGGGCTTTTCCGGAATGTCCGGACGGGGGATCTTCCCGTACTGCTTATTTTATACCATTTTCGGGGGTGGTGTCAACTCCCGCCGCCGGGGCGGTCCTTTTTCTCCCCGCTGGACAAGCCCCCGGATCTATGGTAAGATAAAGGGGAAGAAAGAGGGTGTGCCCCTTGGCAAAGAGAAAGCGGCCGGAGCAGCTCCACCAGGAGGACCTGGAGCGGATCAAAAACTTTCGTCTGATGGACGACGACTTTCTGACCAAGTGCTTCGAGGGGGAGACCGCCTGTACCCAGCTGGTCCTGCGGATCGTCCTGGAAAAGCCCGACCTGGTGGTGCTGGAGGTCCGCACCCAGGTCTTTGTCTCCAACCTGCTGAAGCGGTCGGTGCGCCTGGACATCGTGGCCACCGACGGCGAGGGGCGCAAGATCAACATCGAGGTCCAGCGGGAGGACCGGGGGGCCGGGGAGCGCCGGGCCCGGTACAACGCCAGCATGATGGACTCCACCCTCCTGGAAAAGGGCCACGACTTCGCCGACCTCCCGGAGGTCTACGTGGTGTTCATCACCGAAAACGACGTCATCGGCCTGGGGGAGCCTGTCTACCACATCGAGCGGTGCATCCTGGAAAGCGGCGGAAGATTCCGGGACGGCCTGCATATCCTATATGTAAACGGCGCCTACCGGGACGACAGCCCCATCGGCAGGCTGATGCACGACTTTTCCTGCGCCGAGCCGGATAAGATGTACTACGACGAACTGGCCCAGCGGGCAAGGTTCTTTAAGGAAAGCAAGGAAGGAGTTGTTAGTATGTGTAAAGCGATGGAAGAAATGCTGTTCTGGACAAAAGAGGAATATAAGAAGTTTGCGGATGAAATGAT
>CANOCD010000077.1 GCA_947564495.1 uncultured Angelakisella sp.
GATGATCGCCGTGGTCATGGTCATACCCAGGTCATCGCAGATGTGGTCAAAATCTCTTTTCAGGGTCTCGTCCATTCTGACGCTTATGGTCGTTTGAGCCAATGGGAACACCACCTTTCTTTTCATCTTCATTATAATATGCAGTTCATACGATGTCAATACATTGTTTTTACGAAAGGGCACAGCCGTCCGGAAAGGTCAGCTGTGCCCCTGGCTTTTGTTTTTTATTCCCGCCACTGTTCCAGGCCGTGGGCGGCGAAAAGGGCGGTGGCCCGCCAGTCCGCCCAGGCGGAGCCGTCGGGGCCGGTGAGCCGCCAGCCTGTTCCGGTCCGGGTGAGCTTGGCGGCCAGGGCGCTCCCCTGCCCTGCCCAGTCCCCGGCCAGGGAGCCTTGGGCGAGCGTGGCCCCGGCGGCGGTTTCCACCGTAAGCTGGAGGTTGGGGAGCATCCCCAGGTGGTGGCCCCGGCTGTCCCCCTGGTGGGCGGAGAGGAAGAAAGTCACCTGCTCCCAGGGCTCCGGGAGGGCGGAAAGGTCCACCGAAAGGGCCTCCTCCCCTGCCCTGCCCAGGCGGTCATCCCCCAGGTGGAGGACGGCGCCGCTCCGGTCAGTCATCTGGTTGTAGAAAGCCAGGTCGTACCGGCGTTGCAGGCTCCCTGCCCCATCCAGGACCAGGGCGATGACGTCGCAGTCGAAGTCCGCCGCCGGGGGCTGCCAGCGGAAGGTCAGCTTTACCGGGACAGCGGGGAGGGTCGTCTCCCCCAGAGGCGGCAGAGGGGCCAGGGGGAGGGGCGCTCCCCCGTCTGCCGTCCCGTAGACCTTGCGGTTGAAGAAAAAGGCGCTGTCCCACTCCCCCGCCCCGCCGGTCACGACCTTTTCCCAGGGGGGAAGGGCGGCCCCAGCGGGGGTGGTGAAGGGAAGCTCCGCTTTGGCGGTGACCCGCTCCCAGGGGCACTCCACCAGATAGAGGTCCATAAAGCCGTAGTGGGGGACGTCAAATTGGGCGGGCCTTCTGCCGTTGTGCCGGAGGATAGCCTGGAATCCCCTGCCGTGGAGACTGTCCCTCCCTTGGCGGGGGACCCGGCGGATGAGGCCGTTGGCCATTACCGAGCGGTAGTCGTGAATTTCCCCCAGGTAGGGGTGGTTGGGGCGGTTCTGAAAGATGCTGAAGGTGAGGGAGACCCGGGGGTCCCTCTCCCAGAGGTCCGCCTTGTGGCCCTCCCGGGCGGAATGGAGGTAGACCTGGAGGGCCTCCTCGGTCATCTCGTAGCCGAAGGAGAGGGGGACGACGTAGGGCCAGCCCCCGTCGCTGCATCCCACATGGACGATGGGGATCTGGTCCAGCATGGCGGCGATGAGGGCCCGGTCGTGGATCTGATGCTCGAACTTCCGCATGGGGACCTCTCCGATCATTCCGGCTCCTCCTCCGTTCCTGTGATGACGCCGCCGCAGGCCACCAGGTCCCCGATGTAGAGGACCAGGGTCTGGCCCGGGGTGACAGCCCGCTGGGGCTCCCGGAACCAGAGGCGGAGCCTCCCGTCGGAGGTGAACAGAGCCTCCCCCGGGGCCATGGTCTGGGAGTGGCGGACCCGGGCCATCACCGGGGTGAGCTTTTCAAACTCCTCCCCGGGGAAGGAGACGAAGTTCACCGGTTGGGCGATGACCTTGCGGCTGTAGAGCCGTTCCTCGTCGGCCACCAGGGTGACGGTGTTCCGCACCGGGTCGATGGCCCGGACGAACATGGGCTGTCCCAGGGCGATGCCCAGGCCCTTCCGCTGGCCGATGGTGTAGCAGCCGATGCCCCGGTGCTCCCCCAGGGGATTCCCCGCCTCGTCGATGAACTGGCCCCGGGGCTGGGGCTTGCCGGTGTAACGCTCCAGAAAGGCGGCGCAGTTCCCGTCGGGGATGAAGCAGACGTCCTGGCTGTCCCGTTTTCTCGCTACCGGCAGGCCGCTTTGGGCGGCGAAATCCCGAATTTCTTCCTTGGTGTAGTCCCCGCAGGGGAGGAGGAGCATGGAAAGCTGCTCCTGTGTGATGGAACTGAGGAAGTAGCTCTGGTCCTTTTTGGGGTCCTTCCCCCGGGCCAGGAGGGGGCGGCCGGTTTTCAGCTCCCGGAGGACCCGGGCGTAGTGGCCGGTGGCGATGTGATCCGCCCTCAGCTCCTTGGCCCGCTGGCAGAGGAGGGCCAGCTTCATCCGGCGGTTGCAGAGGACGCAGGGGTTGGGGGTGCGGCCCCGGAGGTACTCGGCCACAAAGGGCTCCACCACCTCCTGGCGGAAGCCCTCCTTGCCGTTTAGGACATAGTGGGGGATGCCCAGGGAATGGCAGACCATCCGGGCGTCGTTGATGTCATCCAGACCGCAGCACCGGGAGTCGGCGGTCTCCTCCCCCCACAGCTTGATGGTGGCGCCGATGACCTCATACCCCTCCCGCTGGAGGAGCCAGGCGGCGGCGGAGCTGTCCACCCCGCCGCTCATCCCTACCAGGACCTTTTTGTTCATCGTCTATCCTTTCCGCAAAAGGCCGGCGGCAAGGCAGAGCCCCGCCGCCGATCCAGCTAAAAATACAGTATGCCTTACTTCAGGAACTCCTCCAGGCAGTCGGCGACGTAGGCCAGGTCCTCCCGGGTGACGTCGTGGTTGGTGACAAAGCGCAGCTCCCCGGCGGAGATGCCGTTGATCTTGACCCCCCGCTCCAGGAACTTCTCCGGCAGGGCCTCGATGACCTCCATGGGGTGATCCAGGGTGAAGAACACCATGTTGATCTGGATGCCGTCCTCCTTGATGTGGACACCGGGGATCTTGGCCAGACGCTGGCGGAGCCAGGCGGCGTTCTCGTGGTCGGTGACCAGATGGGCGGGCATCTCGGTGAGGGCCAGGATGCCGGCGGCGGCCAGGATGCCGCACTGACGCATCCCGCCCCCCAGGATCTTCCGGTTCTTCCGGGCCCGGTCGATGAACTCTTTACTTCCCGCCAGGATGGAGCCCACCGGGGCGCAGAGGCCCTTGGAGAGGCAGAACATCACCGTGTCGGTGTACTTTGTGATCTCGGTGGCGGGGACCCCCAGAGCGGCGACGGCGTTAAAGAGACGGGCGCCGTCCATGTGGACGTTGAGGCCGTGTTTTTTTGCGGTGTTGTAGACCTTCTCCATCACGTCCAGGGGGACCACCATGCCGGTGGCCAAGGCGTTTTCGATGCAGAGGAGGGTGGTGGGGGGGCAGTGGATGTCAACCTCCCGGATAGCCTTTTCCAGCAGGCCGGGGTAGATCACGTCGTCCTTGCTGTCCACCGGGTTGAGGATGACCCCGGAGAGGACGGCGGCGGCCCCCACCTCGTGGACAAAGACGTGGGCGTTGCGGCCGCAGATGACGTCGTCCCCCCGCTTGGTGTGGGTCATGATGGCCAGCTGGTTGCCCATGGTGCCGGAGGGGACGAACATGGCCGCCTCCTTGCCGGACTTTTCCGCCGCCAGGGCCTCCAGCCGGTTGACGGTGGGGTCGTCGCCGTAGACGTCGTCCCCCACCGGGGCCTCGGCCATGGCCCGGCGCATCTCGGGGGTGGGCTGGGTGACGGTGTCGCTGCGGATGTCGATGATCTTGTTCATGGGAAAGATACCTCCTGTTTGTTTTCCTGTTTTGTTGTATGGATGACCGGCAAAAAACCCATTGGGTCTTACCGGGTTTTGCTGGGTTTATTTGGCCTGGAGCCTGGCAAGGAGCTTTACGATCCCCTCCCGGTTTTTCGCCGATTTCAGGAATGCCGGGAGCCGGTCGGCCTGGGAGCGCATGGTCCCGGTCCGTTCCCGGAATCCGGCGGGGACGGCCCGGAGGTCCGCCGACAGGTAGTCGATGAGATATTGCAGATGCTCCCGGTTCAGAGCCCACACCGTCCTCCCCCGGAACTCCCCCTGGAAATAGAGGGGGTAGCCGAAGTAGGGGTCCCGTGCCTTGGAGACCTCCCGGTAGACAGGGGCCTGGGGCTTTTCCGGGGTGACCTCCCCCACCGTCCACTCCCCGCACAGGGGGCACCGCACCCGCTTCTTGGGCCCTCGGACCTTCTCCTTTGGGACAAAGACCCGGAACCGCCTGCCGGTGGCGGCGCACCGCCCGGTCACCTGGGCGAAATGGTCCCCGGTCGTGGTTTCGTTCTGGAAGAAGCAGGAGCCGCACCGGAACACCGCCCGGGAACGCTCCCGGTCTAGGCGGACCGTCCCTGCCTTGCCGCACCGGGGGCAGACGACGGTCATCTCGCTGAAGGCGGAAAAGGCGGAATAGGGCAGGTCGTCGAAGCGTTTTTTCATCTCCCCCACCCCCATTTGAAAAAATTCCCTGTCTGTGCTATACTGGAAGAAAACACCGAAGGGAGCGTTGTGACATGGACAAAAACGTAAAGGCCGCCAGAATGGCGACGCTGGAGCGGGTGGCCAAGGCCCTTTCCGCCAATCGCATGGAGGCCAAAGTGGTGGAGGACCGGGAGGAGCTTCTGACCATCCTCCGGGGGATGCTGGGCAAGGGGGATTCCGTGGCCAGCGGCGGCTCGGTCACACTGGAGGAGACCGGGGTCAACGGGCTCCTCTCCGGCGGGGACTACGATTTCTACTTCCGGGGCCGCACCGACGAGAAGGGGGAGCCCATGGACGTCCTCCGGGCCGCCTTCTTCTGCGACTGGTACTTCTCCAGCTCCAACGCCATCACCGAGGACGGGCTTCTGTACAACGTGGACGGCAACGCCAACCGGGTGGCGGCCCTCTGCTTCGGGCCCAAGAAGGTGGTCATCATCGCCGGGTACAACAAGGTGGTGCGGGACCTCCACGCCGCCGACGAGCGGGTGAGGGCCATTGCCGCCCCCGCCAACTGCATCCGCCTGGGGAAAAAGACCCCCTGCGCCACTACCGGGCGGTGCATGGACTGCAAGAGCCCCGACCACATCTGCTGTGACCGGGTGATCCACGGGTTCCAGCGGGACCCGGAGCGGGTCAAGGTGTTCCTGCTGCCGGAGGACTTCGGCTACTAAGGGCCGGCTTGGCCGGTTTATCCCCCTTCTTTGCGGAGGGGGATTTTTTATCCTTTCAGCTGCTTTCGGAAGGCTCTTTTTGCCCTGACCACAGACCGAGTATATCACGTCGGTGATCTTGCGTCAATCCTTCCCGTCCGGCTCTGTTTCCTCGTCCTCCGTGGCGGCTGTGCCCTCGATCATGGCGGTCACGACCTGGTTGAGCAGGGCGGCGTTTTGGGCCGTGATGACCGGCCTTCCCGTGTCCGCTTCGATGGCCCTTCGGGCATCACCGGCCACCTTGCCGCCACGTCTTGCCACCGCTTGATTTTGAAGAAAGCCCTGGGCGTCGTGCCCTTTCGCAAGTTCCGTTGTCGTTGCCTCCGCCAGCATATTCAACACCAGCTCCAGGGTGCTCATGTTGTCCCGGAGGTTTTCCTTGGTCAGGCCCTTGAGCCTCTTATACTGCCGTGTGGTCATGCCGGACCAGGCACGGGAGATCTCGTCGGTGAGGATGGCGTATTCCACGCCCTTCCGAACACCTCGGGCGTCCCACTCGTCGGTCAGTTCCTTACGGACCTGGATGGCCTGGAGCCGCTGGTTGATCCACTCCCGGCTGTAGCCCTTCCGCAGGTAGGTCGTCAGGGCCCGCTCGATGGTCAGCTCCGGGTCGATGGTCTCCTCGATGCGCTCCCGGCCCACCTCCGCCAGCCAGAGTTTGAAGGGCTCCGCTTTGGGCGACGGGATGGACTGGATGATGCGGAGGAGCTGCTGGGTGTCCGCCACGTCGGTCAAACGTTTTTTGCCGTCAGCGGCGGTCATTTTCAACCCGTGACAATTTGTCACGGGTTGAAAACCCTCATCTTTCAGGCGCTGTTTTAGCTTGCGCCAGTATGCGTTTGGGTCGGCGCTATCCGTCAGCACCGCCACCACATCAACGATGGAAAAGTACCATTCTTCCTTTTCCTCGTCCCAGGCGGTGCGGATTCGCTTGTCCTCAAAAAGCTGGATCTTATTTTGCTCCATCCGCCTGCCCTTTCAGGACCCCTTCCTTT
>CANOCD010000078.1 GCA_947564495.1 uncultured Angelakisella sp.
GCAGCTCGGCGATGGTGTAGGTGTTGCTGGGGTGGAAGGGCATGGCGATGGTGGGTTCCACCGTGGCAAGGTCCACGTAGACCAGGCCGTCGTAGTAGGCCACGTCGGCGGGGTCCAGCTTCTTGTAGGCTTCGGGGCGGCCATGGATGGCGAAGTAGTCGGCCACCTTGTCGTCGGTGCGCCAGATGGAGGACCAGCAGGTGGTCTCGGTGGTCATCACGTCGATGCCGTTGCGGTACTCAACGGGCAGATTGGCGATGCCGTCGCCGATGAACTCCATGACCCGGTTCTTCACGTAGCCGCAGGCGTAGACCTTGCCGATGATGGAGAGGGCCACGTCCTGGGGCCCCACCCCCTTCTGGGGCTTGCCGGTGAGGTAGATGCCGATGACGCCGGGCCGGGCGAAGTCGTAGGTGCGGCCCAGGAGCTGCTTGGCAAGCTCCCCGCCGCCCTCCCCCACGGCCATGGTGCCCAGGGCGCCGTACCGGGTGTGGCTGTCGCTCCCCAGGATCATCCGCCCGCAGCCGGACATCATCTCCCGGTTGTAGCTGTGGATGACCGCCATATTGGTGGGGACGTAGATGCCGCCGTATTTTTTGGCGGCGGAGAGGGCGAACATATGGTCATCCTCGTTGATGGTGCCCCCCACGGCGCAGAGGCTGTTGTGGCAGTTGGTGAGGACGTAGGGGATGGGGAACTTCTCCATCCCGGAGGCCCGGGCCGTCTGGATGATGCCCACGTATGTAATGTCGTGGGAGGTGATGGAGTCGAACTTGATCCGCAGGGCGTCGGGGTCATCGGAGGTATTGTGGGCCTCGATGATGGAGTAGGCCATGGTGCCCTTCTTGGCCTCTTCCCGGCTCACTTCCCGCCCGGTTTTCTGCTTCAGGGCAGCGGCGGCGCCGCCGTCGTCGGGGATGATCTCGGTCTGGTTCACAAGGAAAACGCCGGTGTCATAAAGTTTTACCATATTCGTCTCTCCTTTTTCTTTAAGCCCCGGTGGGGCTGATTTACAAATAGATTGGTTTCAGTACACAAGCAAAGCTATCGCCCCCGCCAGGGCCTCCCCTGAAAGGGGAGGTGGTCTCCGCAGAGACCGGAGAGGTGGCCCCCGCAGGGGGCCTAGGCGCTGGCGGTCTGCACAATCTCCCCCTGTCCCGCCAGCCAGCACGTTCCGGATTCGGGCCCAGCCGGGCCCTGTCCGGAAGGGCAGGCGCTACAGGGCGCCAGCGGGGGCGCTCCTGCGGCTGGGTGCCGGAGCAGTCTCGTTACCGGCCGCAGGTTGTCACTTCGCTTTTACCAGGTGCAGGAGGAAAACCAGCCCTTCGTTCCCGGCGCCATGTTTTTCCTGCGTCCGGTTTTGTTAGGCTCGTTCCCGGGTTCTGCGGCCTGGCTCATACATCTGTACAGGCCATCACCGCCTAGGGGTATTTCGCCCGCTGCGGCGGGCGACCAGGGCGTCGCCCTGGACCTACCGCCCTTTGAAAAGGGCGGCCCTAAACTTTACACCCTACATTACCTTGCGGTCGTCTTAGCTTGTGCCTGGAGTCCTAACTCCAAATCCCCCCCGGAGGGCAGAGGGGTACACGGGGGGACTGGTCCCCCCGTGAGGCGCAACGGCCCGAAGGGCCCCGGACCTTCCGCAGAAGGTCCTTGCGCCGGGCGGCCCTAAACTTTGCCTGGCTCGATTGACAGGCTAGAGTTCCGGCAGGACTTCCGCCTTGTCCAGGGCCAGTATTGCCTCCACCACAGCCTCCGCCCTTTCCCCATGGCACCCCCGGATCAGCCCCAGCGCCTTGGCCCGCACCTGCTCCCGGGTCAGCGGGTTATCCACGCTCCCCGAAGCATCAGCGACCTCCACAGTCAGCCGCCGCCCTTCCCTGCACTCCACCGTCACCCGGCTCCCCCAATGCCTGGGATAAGCCGCCGTCAAACTGGCGTCCTCCGTGACCGTGATCCGCTCCAAAAACCCCTGGACCTCCGGCCTCAAAACAAACTCCCCGGTGAAGCAGTCAAGCCCCACTTCCCCGTAAAGCAGAGCGCAAGCCACGCAGTAAGGGGTAGAAAACTTCGCCTGGGCCGGCGTCCGGGGCCGCAGACTCCCCTCCCCCCGCCCGCACTGCTGATACCCCACCTGGTAGGTATCCACCCAGACGCAGTCGATCTCCCCCGGCTCCAGCCCGTGCTCGGCCCGCAGAGCCAAAGCCCCGTCCACCGCCCCATGGGTGCTCCTGGCGCAGGGGTAAGGCCGGTTGTCCATCCGCTGGAGCTCCCAGACCGTCCCCAGGTCCTTGCACACCTGGGAGACATCCCCCTCCCGGGTCATGGCGTTCAAAAGCCCCCCGTCCTCGGCGGTGAGGATATGCTCCGGCCCCGTCATCCCGGCCTTAGCCAGCAGCGCCGCCTCGCAGCCGCTCACAGCCGCCCGGGCCGGGTTCAGGGATTTGCTGTTGGTCCCGTCCCCCAGAAAGGCCCACACCCCGAAGGACTGGCTCCCCCCCAGCCCCAGGGCGGAGGTCATCCCCGCCTCGTCCAGCCCCAGGAGCTTGCCGCAGGCCGCGGCCGCCCCGAAGGTCCCCGCCGTGGCGGTGGCGTGCCACCCCTGCTTCCGGTGGGATGCCACCCCCAGGGCCTTGCCGATCCGGGCCATGGTCTCGTAGCCGCAGACCACCGCCAGCAGGAGCTCCTCCCCGCTTTTGCCCAGCTGCTCCGCCAGCCCCCAGGCGGCGGGGATCACCACCGCCCCGATGTGGGTCTTGGACCCGGTGTGGAGGTCATCCAGCCCCAAAGCGTCCCCCGCCAAAGCGTTGAGGAACACCGCCGTGGTCAGGGGGGCCTTCTCCCCCCGCCCCCACAGGCTCGCCTTGCCCTTCTCCCCCGCCAGGGGCAGATAGGTCTCGGCCACCTTCCGGGGCAGAGGGGCGTTCACGCCCCCCAAAGCCGCCCCCAGGTTGTCCAGCAGCAGCAGCCGGGCGGTATCCCGGACCTCCTCCGGGATGTCCTCCCACCGCAAGCCCGCAAGGAACCGGGCCAGCTCTCTCAGTTCGCTCATCCAGATCCCGCCTTTCTGTCCGCCGGGGGATATTTTGAAGGTTTTTGCCGGTACCCACTTGTGAAATCCACGGCTTTATTATATAATAGAGCATGGTATAAATCAAATCGAAATTTCTTTGGCAAGGGTATAGTTTTTTTTTATATCCTTTCCGACAGAAATGGAGGAGGCTTTTTCTATGGGAAACGTGCTTCTGACCCTGGCGGTAGGGGTCGCCGCGGGGTATCTGTTCTTCAAACTGAAGGTCCCCGGGGGCCTCATCGTGGGGGCCATCATCGGGGTGGCGGCCCTGAACATCACCTTTGAAGCCGCCAGCTTCCCCGGCCTGGCCCGGACGGTGGCCCAGATCACGGCGGGCTCCTTCATCGGCTGCTCGGTGAGCCGGGAGGACATGAAGAACCTACCCAGAATACTAAAGCCTTTGGGCATCCTCATCGCCGGGTATCTCATCCTCAACCTGGGGGCGGGCTTTCTGGTCTGCACCATCTCCCAGATGGACCTTCTCACCAGCCTCATGTGCTGCGTCCCCGGCGGCATGAGCGATATGCCCATCATCGCCGCCGACCTGGGGGCCAAGGTCCCCTATGTGGCGGTCCTTCAGTTCGTCCGGATGGCCGTGGGGGTGGGCTGTTTCCCCCTCATCATCTCCAAGGTGGTCGGCACCAAAGCCACCGTCCCGGCGGAGGCCCCCCAGGCCCCTGCCTCCCCTGCCCCCTCGGAGGCTCCCACCGCCAAAGCTCCCGCCGGGGATAAGGGCCCCGGGGTCATCCTCCTCACCATGGTGGTGGGGTGCATCTTCGGCTTTCTGGGCAAGTCCCTGGGCATCCCCGCCGGGACCATCCTCTTTTCCACCGTCAGCGTCCTGGTGTTCAAGCTGGTCTGGGGCCGGGCCTTTGTCCCCCGGTGGCTCAAGCGGGTGGCCCAGATCCTCACCGGCTGCTACATCGGCTGCGCCTTTGGCCGCCAGGAGCTGGCCGACCTGCGCTACCTGGTCCTCCCGGCGGCGGTGCTCCTGGCCCTCTACCTCTTGAACTGCTTCTTCATGGGCTGGCTCCTCCCCCGTGTCACCCATCTGAACCGTGCCGAAGCCATGCTCATCGCCACCCCCGCCGGAGCCTCGGACATGGCACTCATCTCCTCCGACGTGGGGGTGGACAGCCCCGACGTCTGCTTCATCCAGATTTTGCGGATGATCATCGTGGTGGTGTTCTTCCCCAATATCGTCAATCTGGTGGTGCATCTCTTTGGATAGGGCTTGACTTCCCCATGGGGATAGGATACAATAAAAGTGTCCCCCTGGAAATGTCTACCGCCTGCCGGGAGCGGGATACAAAAAACCGGTTCGCAAATGTTTACCGCTTGTTCGCAGCGGGATAGAAAAGCCGAACTCATAAATCGCCCCCGTCCTTTCCGGCGGGGGCTTTTCCATGAAAAAAGGCGGAGGCCCCGCCCGGGCTCCCCGCCTTTTTTGTCTGTCACAGCATTTCCTCCCCAGCCTCCGCCGGGCAGAACGCCACCGCCTCCCGGCACCCCGCCCGCAGGTCCATCCCGAAGGGCGTGGTGTTGAGGATCGACCCCGGCTCCTTCTTCAGCCACTCGTAAGCCTTCCGGCGAAGGCCCGTGCTCTTGTACCCCTTGGCCCACTGCTCATAGCTCTCCAGGTAGCTCTCGTGGAGCTCCCCCCACCCGGAAAAGGCCCGCTGGATGGCCTCCCCGGCGGGGAGGGAAAAGACCAGCAGCTCCCGCCGGGTGAGATACCCGGCGATGTACCCGAAACCCAGGACCATGGTCGCCCGGCCCAGCTGCCAGCCGTCCCGGCTCAGCTCCCCGGTGGTCACCAGATGCTCCACCGTCTCCAGCAGCTCCTCCTTGTCCTTCACCTCCCAGGCGTCGTCCAGGACGTATTGGGCAAGATGCTGTTGCAAGGTGGTGCGCTCCCAGCCCCCGGCGTGGTCAAAGTCCCCGTGGCGGTAGGGGTCCGCCAGGATGTAGGGGGCGTAGGAGGCCAGCAGCCACTTCTCATAGGGGCAGGATACGGGGTTCTCCTCCAGGACAGGGTTCCGGTCCCACCCCGACACCCCCAGGAAGGAGGTCTTGGCCGGGCTCCGGAGCTTCCGCCGATCCGGGTCCTCCCCCTCCTTCCGGAGGAAGAAGGTGTACTCCCGGTAATCCCCCTGGGCGACATTGGGATGGGTGGCCATGAGGAAATCCGCCTCGGCCTCGGCGTCCTTGGCGGGGCCCTCGTAGGAAATTTGCTCCCCCGCCTCGTCCACCAGGGTGATCCGGAGCTTGTTGGAGAGGGAGAACCGGGCCAAACGGGTGGTGTAGATACCCACGATGGCGTCCCGCTTTATGGCCTGGCCCCCGGGAAAGACCACCCAGTCCCGCCCCAGGAGGATCTCCGACACGCCGAAGAGGCGGCACTTCAGGTCCCCCTCCACCAGGGCGACAGGGTCCCGGTCCTCCTCCGGGGGGAGATACCGGCGGATCTGCTTTTTCAGCCGCCCCCGCCACAGAAAGAGGCCGAAAAGCCGGGCCAGGAAAAAGCCCAGGGAGACCGGGGCCGCCACCAGAAAGACGGCGGTAAACCCCCCCAGGAGATAGGGATGGGCTTCGGCGAACCCCGGGCCGTAGAAAGCCTCGATGGCGGCCAGTCCGCCGCCGCACCATGCCAGCGCCCAGAACAGGGCGGCCAAAAACCGCCGGACCCGCCAGCCCCGGTGGGCCTTTCCGATGGAGATCTCCATAACAGAGCATCCTTTCTTTTTTTAGGATAGTTCTATTATAGGAGAAAGGGGAAGGAAGCGCAAGAGCGGGCGGGGGCCGCTCCTCGGAAAAGCATTGACATATTACACATTTATTGTGTATAATAAAGGCGTGGGAGGGCGGGATATGAAAACAAAAGACCTCATAGCACTGTTGGAGAAGAACGGCTGGACCTTCAAACGCCACGGCGCAAATCACGACATCTACGTAAAGGATGGAG
>CANOCD010000079.1 GCA_947564495.1 uncultured Angelakisella sp.
GCTCCTGCGGCTGGGTGTCGGCCAGGCTCGTTACCGGCCGCAGGTTGTCACTTCGCTTTTACCGGGTGCGAAAGGAAAGCCAGCCCTTCGTTCTGAACGCCGTTGTATTTTTCCTGCGTCCGGTTTTGTTAGGCTCGTTCCTGGGGCCAGCGGCCTGGCTCATACATCCGTACAGACGGTCACCGCCTAGGGGTATTTCGCCCGCTGCGGCGGGCGACCAAAGGCGTTGCCTTTGGAATCCACCGCCCTTTGAAAAGGGCGGCCCTAAACTTTGCCTGGCTCGATTGCTACCTTGCGCTTACCGCTGGCCATACCTCGGCGACAGCACCAGCAGCTCCGCCTCCTCGGCGGCCTTTGCCAGCTCCTCCGCCCCGATCCCGGCCTCCGCCTCCACCCGGGCTACCTCGTCCCCCTTGGGCCGGGTCCTCGGGTGCCTCGGCGTAAACACCGTGCAGCAGTCCTCGTAGGGCAGGATCGATGTCTCAAAGGTGTCGATCTTCCTGGCGATGGAAACGATCTCGCTCTTGTCCATCCCGATGGCCGGCCGCAAAACCGGCAGGGCGGTCACGCAGTCGGTCACCCCCAGAGCCTGGATGGTCTGGCTGGCCACCTGCCCCAGACTCTCCCCCGTGACAAGGCCGGAGCAGTTTTCCCGGACGGCGATGGTCTCGGCGATCCGCATCATGGCCCGCCGCATGAGCAGCGTGAAGTATTCCTCCGGGCACCGGTCCCGGAGTTTCTCCTGGAGCTCGGTGAAGGGCACGATGAACAGCCGCAGCCGCCCCGTGTAGGGCAGCAGCTTCTCCCCCAGGGTGATGACCTTCTGCCGGGCCCGGTCACTGGTGTAGGGCGGGCTGGCAAAGTGGACGGCGATGAGCTCCAGCCCCCGCTTTGCCATCATGTACCCCGCCACCGGGCTGTCGATGCCGCCGGAAAGGAGCAGGGCCGCTTTGCCCCCCGTCCCCACCGGGATTCCCCCGGCCCCGGGCAGCTGGCGCTTGTGGAGGTAGGCGTCCTTCTCTCGGACCTCCACCGTCACCAGGACGTCGGGATTTTCCACATCCACCTTGAGGTGGCGGAACCGGGACAGGAGCAGCCCCCCCAGCTCCCGGCAGATCTCCGGGGACTTCATGGGGAAGGATTTGTCGCTTCGCTTGGCCTCCACCTTAAAGGTCCTGGCCGCCGTAAGGTCCGCCGCCAGATAATCCGGGGCGGCGGAACAGATGGCCCCCCAGTCCTTGGGGATCACCAGGGCCGGGCAGAGGGCCACGATGCCAAAGACGGTCTGGAGCCGCTCCACCGCCTCCTCCATCCGGATCTCCTCGGAGAGGGGCTCCACGTAGACGGTGGACTGGCTCTTCCAGATGTGGAACTTCCCCAGGGGCTCCAGCCGCCGCCGGGCGTTTTTGATCATGGCGTCCTCAAAGGTGTTGCGGTTCTGGCCCTTCAGGACCAGCTCCCCGCACTTTAACAGGATGATCTCCTTCACAGTCTCTCTCCTCGATCTTTCGGTCGTTATCGTGCCCGGGCCAACTCCTCGGTCCCCTTTTGGAGCCAGCGGCAGAATTCGTCCACTTCCTCCAGGGTGTTCTCCCGGCAGAAGCTGACCCGGATGGCGCTGTCCACCCGGGCGGGGGGCAGCCCCATGGCGGTAAGGACGTGGCTTTTCGCCCCCTTGGAGCAGGCCGACCCGCTGGAAACGGAGATGCCCTGGCGCTCCAAGTAGTGGATCATCACCTCGGACCGGATGCCCGGCAGAGAGAAGTTCACTATATAAGGTGCGTGTTCCTTGGGGGAATTGATGCACGCCCCGGAAATTTTTTCGAGGTTTTCCGCCAGCCGCTTCTCCAGGGCGTGGAAGAGGGCCATGTTCTGGTCCCGGCGGTCCCAAAGCTCCCGGGCGGCAAAGGCCATGGCGCAGGCCCCCGGGGTGTTCTCGGTGCCCGGGTGGAAGCCCCCCTCCTGCCCCGAGCCGTACCAGAGGGGCCGCAGCCGGGTCCCCTTTTTGATGTACACCGCCCCGATGCCCTTGGGGGCGTGGAGTTTGTGCCCGCTCATGGTGACAAGGTCCACCCCCCACAGGGCGGGGAGGACCAGCAGCTTCCCGAACCCCTGGACGCAGTCGCAGTGGATGACCACCCTGGGATTCTTCCGCCGGGCGGCCCGGGCGATGGAAAGGATGTCGTTCACCGCCCCCGTTTCACTGTTCACCAGCATCACCGAGAGGAGGACCGTCTTTTCGTCCACCGCCGCCTCCACCGCCCCGGGGTCGATGACCCCCCGGCCGTCAGGGGGGAGCAGCACTGTCTCAAAGCCGTTTTCCGAAAGGTGCTTCACCGGGGCCAGCACCGACTCGTGCTCGATGGCGGTGGTGACGATCTTATTCCCCCGCTTTTTGGCGGCCAGAGCGGCCCCCAGGACAGCCAGGTTGTTCCCCTCGCTGCCGCAGGAGGTGAACCAGACCTCCTCCCGCCGGACCCCCAGGATGGAGGCCAGCTCCTCCCGGGCGGCGGTCAGAGCCTGCTCGGCCAGAAACCCCCGCCGGTGCAGGGAGGAGGGGTTGCCGTACTCCTCCCGCATCAGCTCCAGGGCCCGCCGGGCGGCCCCGTCGCTGACCCGTGTGGTGGCGCTGTTGTCAAAGTAGATCTCCAAAGGGCTGCTCCTTCCCTTCCTGAGTCTTTCCAAGGAGTCCCCGCAGGGACCCCGGGGTTTTCTTCAAAGCCGAGCCGCCGGGGGGATCTTTCCCCAGGACAAAACCCCGAAAGGCCCGTGGCTCTCACAGTTACCTTTAAGTATAGCGCAATTTGGCGGGAAGTTCAATCATTATCTTGCGTTCCGGGGAAAAAACCAAGGAAAAAGATGGAAAAGATTGGCTGTGGCGGCCCCCGCCCCCCGGAAAAACTCCCCCCGGCCCCTTGTTTCTTCCCCGTCTGTCCGCTATAATAAAGTTTGATAAAATATCCGCAAAGGGGGACGCCCTCCATGCCCGACCGGCCCTCCGCCGCAAGCTACCTCTTTAACGCCGATATGGCCCCCTACCGGGAACTGTTCCTCCGCCACTGCCCCCCGCCCATGCTTATGCCCCGGGGCAACCGGGTCTGCAAGAAGGGGGTCACCAAGGGGTGGATGTACTACCTCTGCCACGGCCTGCTCAAGGTCTACTCCAGCAACTCCTACGGCTACGACCGGGTCATCGCCTTTCTCAAGGACGACAACCTCTTCGGCCTGGACTGTCTGGACCCCGGCTTGCCCTCCATCGTCACCATCGAGTGCGTCACCGACAGCTGGGTGATGCCCTTCCAAAGCGAGATGCTGGGGCGGATCATGGAGGAGGACCCCGGCTTTGCCCGGGCCCTGGTGGCCTACTACGCCAAGGTGATGCGCCAGCTCTGCTTCGACACCGAGAACCAGAGCATCAACGACGCCAAGGTGCGGCTGGTGAACTTTCTGTACCTCTACACCCAGGCCAGCGGCAGCGGCCGGGTGGAGATGAGCCAGCAGGACTTGGCCGCCTCGGTGAACTGCTCCCGGTCCAGCGCCGCCCGGGTCTGCGGCCAGCTGAAGGAGGAAGGCATCATCCGCACCCAGGGCCGGGGCCTCACCGTCCTGGACCCGGAACGGCTGCGGGAACTCTGCCAGCTGTGACCCGACAACAACGTCCCCGGGGGACCGGCTCCCTTGGGGGCGTTTTCATCGGGCGGGGACTTGGGCCCAGGCATCCTCCTTTGGGCCCCAAAACAGAGGTTTCACTTTGTTTTGCCGTGCTTCCCCCGGAGGGGGCAGGAAAAAATTTTTCGCCCGGCAAAGGGGCGGCAAACCCTGGCACCGTCAAAAAGTATCCTCCCGGTAACCGTCCAATGGTTACCCCCCGGTAACTACGGCACAAAAAAGTGCGTACTTTTCAAGGGGTCTTGGGTGTTGTATCATAAGGGCACAGGGACGGGGAAACGCCCCGTCCAAGCACGCCAAAAGCGAAAAAGCGGGCTGTCCCCCGTCCCGGGGATGGCCTGCCGAAGATCAAAGGAGGGACTGCCATGGAACGCCTGGAGCTGATCCGGCGGCTCAACGCCATGCTCCTGGAGGAGCTGCCCCAATACCGGGACCAGGCCCGGGGATTCCCCGGGGACGAAGCCAGCCAGCGGCGGCTCCTTCGGGGGCTGATGAACCTTCGGCCGCCCCTGCCCCTGGATCGGGAGTTCCTGGACCTCCAGGACCGGCTCCTTTCCGCCGAGCGGGAGGAGAAGGGGGTGGTGGACGGGGCGGCCCTCCCCGACCTCCCCGGCCGCCCCGGGATGGCCCTCTGGCGGGGAGACATCACCCGTTTGAAGGCGGACGCCATCGTCAACGCCGCCAACTCCGCCCTGCTGGGCTGCTTCTGCCCCTGCCACGGCTGCATCGACAACGCCATCCACTCGGCGGCGGGGCTCCAGCTCCGGGAGGAGTGCCGCCGGATCATGGAGGCCCAGGGTCATCCCGAGCCCTCGGGGCGAGCGAAAATCACCGGGGGGCACGCCCTCCCGGCCCGGCACGTCCTCCACACCGTGGGGCCTGTCATCCGGGGGCGGGTCACATCCCAGGACCGGGAGGCCCTGGCCTCCTGCTACCGATCCTGCCTGGAACTGGCGGCGGGGCACGGGCTGGAGACGGTGGCCTTCTGCTGCATCTCCACCGGGGAGTTCCGCTTTCCCAGGGGGGAGGCCGCCGCCATCGCTGTGGAGGCTGTGGAAAACTTTCTCCGCCGGGACACATCCATCAGAAAGGTGATCTTCAATGTATTTCAAGACGAAGATGAAGCCCTCTACCGCCGCCTCCTGGGCGGGGGCCAGGGAATTGAGACAGGCCCTTGACCGGGCCGAAACGGTGGTCATCGGCGCCGGGGCGGGGCTTTCGGTCTCGGCGGGGTTCACCTACAGCGGGGAGCGGTTCCAGGAGAACTTCGGGGACTTCGCCCAAAAGTACGGCATCCGGGATATGTACGCCGGGGGCTTCTACCCCTTCCCCTCCCCGGAGGAACGCTGGGCCTGGTGGAGCCGCATGGTCCTCCTCAACCGCTACCAGCCCGCCCCCAAGCCGGTCTACCGGGACCTGCTGGAGCTGGCGGGACAGAAGGACTACTTCGTCCTGACCACCAACGTGGACCACCAGTTCCAGCTGGCGGGGTTCGACAAGAAGCGGCTCTTTTACACCCAGGGGGATTACGGCCTGTGGCAGTGCGCCCGACCCTGCCATCAAAGGACCTACGACAACGAGGAAGCGGTTCGCCGGATGGCGGCGGAGCAGCAGGGGATGAAGATCCCCCCGGAGCTGATCCCCCGCTGCCCCGTCTGCGGCGGCCCCATGGCCATGAACCTCCGGTCGGACGACACCTTCGTCCAGGACGAGGGCTGGCACGCCGCCGCAAGCCGGTACACGGACTTCATCCGCCGCCACGAAGACGGCCCGGTGCTGTTCCTGGAGCTGGGGGTGGGGTACAACACCCCGGGGATCATCAAGTTCCCCTTCTGGCAGATGACGGCAAGGAACCCCCAGGCGGTCTACGCCTGCGTCAACGCCGGGGAGGCGGCGTGCCCGGAGGAGATCCGAGGCAGGTCGGTCTGTATAAACGGCGATATTGGCCAGCTTGTGAAGGAACTTCTAAAGTGACCCGCCTATTGCCGCCCCGCCCCTTCCTGTGCTATAATTGGGAAAAGCAAGGAAAGGGCGCTGTGCCCCGCCTCAAATGGAGAACGGCGCCTTACTCAACCCCGGCCCGCAGGCCGTAGCCCGAAGGGCTCCGCCGGAGGCACCAAAGCCGTCTCCAACCCCGCCGCCGCAGCGGCATTGCCCGAAGGGCTCATCCCCGCCCGCAGGCGGGGATTCCCTATCGGCCAACCGGAAGGAGGCCGCTAACGCCCGGACGGCGCTGAGTGGAAGCACCCAGCCAGGGCGTGACCGCTGTCCCCGCCGCCACGTCGTGTCAGTAGGGGAAGGCGCAGAAACCGTTCAGCAGAAATGCCCGGCGGACCGCACAGCCCCCGGCCACACA
>CANOCD010000080.1 GCA_947564495.1 uncultured Angelakisella sp.
AACCGAAACTACCGAACCATTTCCCATTCAAAAAAAGCAGTACAGGCATCCAGAGCGATGGCCGCCAGGAGGCGTATGGAGGAGGAACAGGACGAAAACAGCAGATAATACCCGCTGTACGCCGCACCGGCGCAGAGGAGGGCGCAGAACAGGGGTTTCAGGAGGGTCCGGTAAAAGTCCAGGCGAATTTTCGCCCCGAATCGGAGAAATCCCAGGGAGACCAGGAGGATGAGGCCGTAGCAGAGCAGCGTCCCGTAGGGCACCCCCCGGATGTTCAGCTCCGGGCGGGAGACCAGACGGTAGTTGGTGGAGAGCTTCACCGCCGCCCCCGTCAGCATCAGCCCCAGGGCGAGTTTTTCGTGGCCGGTGGCCTGTAGGACGCTGTTCATCGGGGTGGTCACCGCCACCAAAATGGTGCTGATCCCCATGACCCGGAGCACCGGGGTGACGATGGCGGCCTCCATGAGCCGGGCCGGAAACAGAAAGCGGAGGATGGGCCCGGAGAGGACCGACAGCCCCAGCCCTGCCGGCAGGGCGGCAAGGAGGGCCACCCGGAGCACCGAGTCCACGGTGGTCTCCAGGCGGTCCCGGCTTCCCCCGGCCAGGGCCCGGGTCACCGCCGGCAGGGCGCTGACCCCCAGGGCCGCCGTGATGGCCGGGGCCAGGTTAAAGAGGGAGAAGGCCAGGCCGGAGTAGGAGCCGTAGAGGTACTCCGGCAGGAGGTCGTCGGTGACGGCGGCGGGGATGAGCCCCTGGTACATGGCCCGGATGGCGGCCCCGTCCCCGGCGATGGCGGTCTTAAGGCAGTTCATCACCGACATGAGGTCGATGACCGAGGTAAGGTTCACCACCAGGGTGCCAAGGGAGATGGGCACGGCGATCCCCAGGAGCTGGCGGACCAGGCCCCGGCCGGAGCCCCTTCCCTTCCCCCGGGCACGGGGGAGGTCCCGGGTCTCCCGGCGGTACCGCCCCCGGATGTAGAGGGCCCCCGCCAGGGTGCTCAGTGTCACCCCCGCAATGGCCGAGGCGGCGGAAAAGCGGAAGATGTAGAGGTTCGCCTCCTCCAGGGAGGGGAAGGGACGGCCCAGCACCGCCCCGGTCTCCAGCCAGCGGCGGCGGAGGAACAGGGTGGTCCCGTAGGAGAGGGCGGTCCCCGCCGTCAGCCGGACCAGGGATTCCAGCACCTGGCTTTTGGCGGTGGGGACCATGTCGGTCATCCCCTGGAAGTACCCCCGGTAGACGGCGGAGACGCAGCTGAACACCACCGCCGGGGCGATGGCGCAGACCGCCAGGGTCGCCCCGGGGTTGTTGATGGCCCGGGCGAAGGCTGGGGCGAAGGCCAGCAACAGGCCCATCCCCCCAAGGCCCAGGAGGAGGAACACCCAGCGGCTGGCCCGGAGCACCTCCCGGCCCCCCTCCGCCCCGGAGAGGGCCCCCCGCTCCGCCACCAGCCGGGAGGCGGCCACCCCCAGGCCGGTGGCGGTCATGGAGTAGATGGGGGTGAAGATGTCGTAGGCGGAGACGTAGTAGGACATCCCCACCCCGCCCAGGATGTTGGCCAGGGGGATCTTGAACAGCGCCCCGATGACCTTGACCACCACGGTGGACAGGGTGAGGAGGATGGCCCCCTCCAGGAAACTCTGGCTGTTTTTCTTCACCGGCGGTCCTCCTCTCCTGCTGACAGAAACGAAAAAGGGGAAGGAATCCCTTCCCCTTCATGGTATTGCCCGGGAAAACCCTTTATGCCTCGGTCTCGGGGGCGGGAGCGGGAGCGGGCTCCTCCGCCGCCGGGGGCTCGGGGGCGGCCATGGAAAGAGGCGCCCCGCACCGGGCGCAGTAGACCGAATCGCCGCCGTTGGTGGTGCCGCACTGGGGGCAGTATCTCTCCCCGGCGGCGGGGGCGGTCCTGGCCGCCTTCAGCTGCTCGATGCTCTGGAGGATGCCGTCGATCTCGCTCACCACCAGGTCCACCAGGGCCTTGTTCTCCGCCCCGTTCTTCAGGGCGTCATAGGTCACCGAGCCCAGGCGCTCGTAGGCGTCCTTCAGCTCGGAGTTCAGCTTCAGTTCCTGGAGCTTCATCCGGGAATCGTCCACCAGCTCCCCGGTGGCCTTGCCCACGGTGTCGGCCAGTTCCTTCGCTTTGCTCATCAGATCGTCCAACGCTGCCATAAAAATGACCTCCTTTATGATTTACAGATCAAAAGCATACAGCTTTTCCTTCCGTTCCAGGATCGTCCCAAACCGGTCGATGTATTCATAGGGGTACTTGAAATTGAAGATCCGCTCGATGCGGTTCCCCGGCAGGACCACCTTGGTCACCCCGCCGCCCCCCGCCGAGAGGATGGTGTGGGTCTCGTCCATAATGTATATGTTGTAGAGGCAGAGGGTATCCCCCCGGCAGAAGCCCACGTTCTCCAGGCTGTCCACCGTGCTCTTTTGACGGTAGAGGTAGTAGGGCCGGTAGCCCGCCCGGTCCAGGGCCTCCTGGGAATGGTCCACCATCCGGCCTGTCTGGGAGACACCCCCCAGACGCTCCCTCTTCTCCCCGATCATGTCCGCCGCCCGTTTCATGGTGAGGGCGTGGACGGTGACGTTCTCCGGCCCCAGGGCGATCACCTGCTCCAGGGTCCTTTGGAAGGAATCCAGGGTGTCCCCGGTGAGGCCGGCGATGAGATCCACGTTGACTGCTGTAAAGGGGAACCCCTTGGCAAGCTCGTAGGCCCGGAAGAAGTCCTCCGCCGTGTGCTTTCGCCCCACCCCTTGGAGGACCCGATTGTTGAGGGTCTGGGGGTTGACGCTGATCCGGTCCACCCCGCCCCGGGCCAGGGCCTCCAGCTTTGCTTTGGTGATGGTGTCGGGGCGGCCCGCCTCCACGGTAAATTCCATGCACCGGGAGCGGTCGAAGTAGCGATCCACCGTCCCCAGCAGGCGGTCCAGCTGGTCCGCCTCCAGGACGGTGGGGGTGCCCCCGCCCATGTAGATGGTCTGGAGGACCAGCCCCTTCTCCCGGGCGATCCTGGCGGTGCAGGCCAGCTCCTCCTCCAGCTTGTCCAGGTAGGCGGGGATGAGCCGCCGGGTCTTTTCGATGGAGTGAGAGACAAAGGAACAGTAGGCGCACCGGGAGGGACAGAAGGGGATGGAGATGTAAAGGCTGTACCCCTTGGGCTCGGCCCTGTCAATGGCCTCCCGCTGGACCTCGTCGGTCCGGACACAGAGGGCGGCCTTTTTGGGGTCGGCAAGATACCGCCCGGTGAACCGCTCCTCGATCTCCCCGTAGGAGAGGCCCTGTTCCCGCAGCTCCCGGACCAGCTTTACCGGGCGGATGCCGGTGAGGGTCCCCCAGGCGATCTCCCTGCCGGTGGCCCGGGCCAGCAGCCGGTAGAGGCAGCGGCAGACCGAAGCCTCGGTGTCCCTCCGGCTGGCGGGGGCGGGCTCCCGCTCCTCCCCGGAAAAGCCGGGAAGGTCCAGGGTGACGGCGTTTTCCGCCCCCTCCCCTTCCCCGGTGGCGATGGTCACCCGCTGGGGGCCGGCGTCCTCCCCGGTCTGGGCGAAGTCGATCCGGGCCTGGGGGAGGAACATCCGCAGGATACACTCCACCTCGTAGTGGAGGTCCTTCTGGTCCCGGTCGGACAGGATCACCCTCATGGGTACCGCTCCAGCAGGGCGGCGATCCAGCCCCGCTCCTCGTCGATGGAGGTCATCTCCCCGTGGCCGGGGCGGACAATATAGTCCCCCTCCAGGGCGGCCAGCCGCCGGAGGGACTCCTTGATCTCCGGGAAGGAGCCGCCGTAGAGGTCGGTCCTGCCGCAGTCGTGGAGGAAAAGGGTGTCCCCGGAAAAGATGGTGCTGCCGCAGAAAAGGCAGACCGAGCCCCTGGTGTGGCCGGGGGTGGCCATGACCTTGACGGTCAATTCGTCCACCGTCAGGTCCTCCCCCTCCCGGAGCCAGCCGTCCGCCTGGAAGGTGTAGGGGGCCTGGTCGTGGATGAACCGGCGGCCCAAAGCCCCGGTCTTGTCGTCCCCCTCCAAAAGCTCCTGGTCGGCCCGGGCGATGTACACCGGGAGGCCGGGGTACTCCTTCTGGAGGGCCTTCACCGCCCCCACATGGTCAAAGTGCCCGTGGGTGAGGAGGATCATCCTGGGGGTCACCCCCCGCTCCCGGATGGTGGCGATGATTCCCTCCGCCTCGGCCCCGGGGTCCACCAGAAAGGCGTTGCCCTGGCGGCTCTGGACCAGATAGCAGTTGGCGGAAAAGGTGTGCTTGGCGTGGATCTCGGTAATGGTCATCACTGCCGCTCCTGTTTTTTCATCATTTCATCGGTGTCCATGAGGATGGTCACCGGGCCGTCGTTGAGAAGGGAGACCTGCATATCCGCCCCGAACCGGCCGGTGCCCACTTTGAGCCCCGTCTCCCGGAGCTTTTCCACGAACCGCTCGTAAAGGGGGATGGCGGTCTCGGGCCGGGCGGCGTCCACAAAGGCGGGGCGCTTGCCCTTGCGGCAGTCGGCGTAGAGGGTGAACTGGGAGACCACGATAACTTCTCCCCCCGTGTCGGCCACCGAAAGGTTCATCTTATCTTCGCTGTCCCGGAAAATGCGAAGACCGGCGCATTTGGCGGCCAGGTAGTCCGCCTCCTTTTCCCCGTCCCCGTGGGTCACCCCCAAGAGGATGAGGAGCCCGTTTTGGATGGCCGCCGTCTCCTCCCCGTGGATGGTGACCGAGGCACGGGCCACCCGCTGGATGACTGCACGCATGGTATCCCCCCTTTCTAGTTGGACCGCTGGACCGAGATGACCCCGCTGATCTTTTTCAGGCTGGACATGATCCCCCGGAGCTGCTCCAGGTCGCTGATGCCGATGGTCACCTGGATGATGGAATGGTTGTCCTTGGCCTCCCGGGCCATGAGGGTGTGGATGGGGATACGCATATTGCCCAGGGCCACGGTGACGTCGGCCACCAGACCCTGGCGGTCGGTGCCCAGGATGTCGATGGTGGATTTGAATGTCTCCTTGACGGTGGCGGCCCACTCGGTGTGGACCCACCGGTCGCTGGTGGTGTCGGCGTTGACCACGTTGACGCAGTCCTTCTTGTGGATGGAGACCCCGAAGCCCCGGGTGATGAAGCCGATGATGTCGTCCCCGGGGACCGGGTTGCAGCACCGGGCAAACTTCACCAGACACCCGTCCAGCCCCTCCACGATGACCCCGCTGGAAGCCTTGGCGGGCCGCTGCCGGGGCGGGATACGCCCCAGGAGGATCTCGTCGTTCTGGGTGGGGGTGCGGTACTTCTTCTGGAACTCCTCCCGGATGCGGGGGATGAGCTTCTGGAGGGAGAGCCCGCCGTAGCCGATGGCGGCGTAGAAGTCCTCCACGCTGTTGTACCGCTGCCGGGCGGCGATGTCGGCCACGAAGGTCTCCTTGTCGCTGTCGCTGAGGGAGATGAGGTTGCGGCGGAACTCCTTGTCCAGGGCGGAACGCCCCTCCTGGATGTTCTCCTCCCGCCGCTCCTTTTTGAACCAGGAGCGGATCTTGTTCCGGGCCTCGCTGGTGCGGACGATGCCCAGCCAGTCCCGGCTGGGGCCGCTGCCCCGCCCCGAGGCGGTGAGGACCTCCACGATCATCCCGGTCTTGACCTTGAAGTCCAGGCTCACCATCCGGCCGTCCACCTTGGCCCCGATCATCTTGTTGCCCACGGCGGAATGGATGGCATAGGCGAAGTCGATGACGGTGCTGTCCACCGGCAGGGTGATGACATCCCCCTTGGGGGTAAAGACAAAGACCTCCTCCGGGGCGATGTCGGTCTTGATGGACTTGACCAGTTCCTCCACGTCGTCGGATTCCTTCTGGGATTCCAGGATCTGGCGAATCCAGGAAAGGCGCTCCTCCATGCTGTCCTTGCCGGCCACCCCCACCTTGTACTTCCAGTGGGCGGCAACGCCGTACTCGGTGGTGTAGTGCATATCCCAGGTGCGGATCTGCACCTCGAAGGGGATGCCCTCCTTGTC
>CANOCD010000081.1 GCA_947564495.1 uncultured Angelakisella sp.
AGGGGCAGGTCACGGTAGCTGTGGGGCTCGCTGGCGTAGACCAGCATCCCGCCGGGGCAGTTCATGGGCTTGATGGCGAAGTCCTCCTCGTCGATGACGGTGGTGTACATATTCTGCTTGTAGTGGTCCCAGTGGCCGGAACGCTCCCACAGCCCCCGGTTGAGGATGATGGGGGTGGAGATCTCCACATAGCCGTACTTCTTGTGGACCTCCCGCCAGTAGTCGATGAGGGTGTTCTTCAGCACCATCCCCTTGGGCAGGAAGAAGGGGAAGCCGGGGCCCTCGTCCCGGAGCATGAAGAGCCCCAGGTCCTTGCCCAGCTTGCGGTGATCCCGGCGCTTGGCCTCCTCGATCCGCTCCAGGTAGGCTTCCAGCTCGCTCTTCTTGGGGAAGGCGGTGCCGTAGACCCGGCAGAGCATCTTGTTCTTTTCGCTCCCCCGCCAGTAGGCGCCGGTGCAGGAGGTGAGCTTGATGGCCTTCACCGGTGCGGTGGATATGAGGTGGGGCCCGGCGCAGAGGTCGGTGAAATCCCCCTGGCGGTAGAAGCTGATCTTTTCCCCCTTGCCGGAATGCTCCTGGATAAGCTCCACCTTGTAGGGCTCGTCCTTCATCAGTTCCAGGGCCTCGGGGACCTCCAGCTCAAACTTTTCCAGGGGCAGGTCGGCCTTGACGATGGCGGCCATCTCCTTCTCCAGCTTCTCCAGGTCCTCCATGGTGAAGGGGGCGGGGAGGTCGAAGTCGTAATAGAACCCGTTGTCGATGGCGGGGCCGATGGCGAACTTGGCCTGGGGGTAGAGGTGGGTCACGGCCTGGGCCAGGATATGGGAGGCGGTGTGGTTAAAAGCCCGCTGGCCGTCCTCGTCGGCAAAGGTGAGGATCTCCAGAGCGCAGTCGTGGTCCAGGGTGGTCCGCAGGTCCACCACCTTGCCGTCCACACGGGCGGCGCAGGCGGCCCGGTACAGGCCCATGCTCAGGTTCTTGGCGGCCTCGGCCACGGTGATCGGGCTCTGGTACTCCACCACGGAGCCGTCTTTCAGGGTGATCTTCATGGTACATTCCTCCTGTTTTTCTGGCGGGGGCAAAGAAAAAAGACCCCGCCCCGTATTGTTTACAGGGTGAAGCCTTTGCGCTCCACGGTTCCACCTGAATTGCGCCCCGGGGGGCGCCGCTCATTCCGCTGGAGGATAACGCTTTCCATGCGGCGGTGTTCGAGGGCCAGCCTCTGCACCGCACTCCGGGGGTGGTGTCCTTCGCCGGGGCGGCCTGCCGGGCTTGCAGCTTTTGCCCGGCTCTCTGGAAGGCCGCTGGGGATGGCGGAGGCGTCCCCCTTCAACGTGTTCAACGGTCATACAATACCACTTTTCGGAGGTCTTGTCAAGCCGTGGGAGCGCCAGATTCCCGGCCCCTCCCCCCTTGGGGAAAGGGCCGGAGACTAGTTTTTATCACGGACAGCTGCTCCCGACATACTCCGACGGGTCCACCTTCTCCCCGTTGCGGATGATCTCGAAGTGGCAGTGGTTCCCGGTGGCGTTGCCGGTGCGGCCCACCAGGGCGATGACCTGTCCCTGGTCCACCCGCTCCCCTGCTGTCACCAGCACCTGTTTACAGTGGGCGTACCGGGTCACCATCCCGTCCCCGTGGTCGATGAGGACGCTTTTGCCGTAGGGCCAGATGGAGTAGTCGGTGGCGTAGGTCACCTCTCCCCCGGCGGCGGCGTAAATTTCGGTGCCCGGGTCGGCGGCGATGTCTATGGCGGTGTGGCCCCAGTAGCTGTTGTACCCCGCCGAGACATACCCGCCCCCCACCGGCCAGAGGAAACAGCCCTCCCAGTGGAGGTCCTCCCGGACCAGCTCGGGCTCGGGTTCCGGTTCAGGCTCGGGCTCCGCCTCGGGGGCGGGGTCTTCCGGCTGGGATTCCTCCGGCGTCACTTCCTCGGGCCAGGATTCCGCCGGTCCCTCCGGCCCGGGCTCCGGCTGGGGCTCCGGTTCCGGCGTGGATTCCGGGGCAGGCGGCTGGGCCTCCTCCGGCTGGGAGGGCTCGGGGTCCTCCTCGGGCCGGGGCGCCGTCACCTGGTCGGAGAGGACCGCCTTCATCCGGATGGAGGGGTCGGCCTTGGGCCGGGGGATCTCCTCCGGCTGGTCCATGATCTCCTCCCAAAGCTCCGGGGGCTCCTTCCCCTCGGTGGGGACCAGGAGGGGGGCTTCCTCCTCCTGCTGGAACAGCCCGGCAAACACCGGCCCGGGGTTCACCGCCGAGGAGCAGACCACCCCGGTCACCGCCACGACGAGGGCCAGGGCCAGGGAGACGGCCCGGTCCAAAGGCTGGGCCGCCCTGGGGGATTTGAGCAGGGCAAGGCGGCGCTTCAGCTCCCCCCGGTCCATGGCCAGGGTCACCGCCCCGGAGGGGGCGGCCAGGCTGTTCTCCTGGGCCACGTCCAGCAGCATCCTGCCGTACCGCTTCCGCTCCCCGGCGGACATGGCCCGGGTGGTGCGCTGGTCGCACCGCAGCTCACAGCAGCGGTCCAGCTCCCGGACCAGCAGCCAGGCCAGGGGGTTGAACCAGTGGAGGCAGGCCGCCCCCAAGGCCAGCCCCTTGACCCAAAGGTCCCCGCTTTTGTAGTGGTTCAGTTCGTGGCGGAGCATCATCCGCAGTTCTTCCTCGGGGCAGTCCTCCCGGGGGAGGAGCACCCGGGGGTGGAGAAGGCCCATGAGCATGGGGCTCCCCACCCCGGGGCAGAGAAGCAGCTCCACCCGCCCCGCCGGGATGTCCAGCTCCCCGGCCAACCGGCCGAAGGCCCGGGCGGCGGGGCCGTCCTCCCTTGGGGGCTCGGAGCAGCGGGAGAGGCTCCGGGACAGGGCCCGGTGATCCGCCAGCCGCACCGCCCCCAGGAACAGCAGCCCCAGCAGCCAGACCCAGGCCAGCACGGGCAGGGCCTGGTCCCAGAAAGCCCCCAGATCCCGGCAGAGCCCGGGGATCGCCCCCGCCTCCGGGACGGCCTGGGGCGTGACAGAAGCCACCGCCCCCGAAACGCCCCCGGGGGAGACGGTCCCCGCCGCCCCCTGGACCCCGCCTCCCCGGACGGGCAGGGCAAAGGGCACCAGAAACAGGACCAGGGGCAGGCTCCACAGGGCGCTGGCCCACCCGGGGGAGAGGCGGTCCTTCAGCAGCCCCCGGCCCCCCAGAGCCAGGAGGACCCCCAGGCTCCCCGCCAGGGTGAGGGCCTGCACCAGGCGGAAGAGCCCCTCCAGGGCCATCATGGCTGGCCTCCTTCCCAGTCGCCCCCCTCGAACCACCGGCGCAGTTCCTCGATCTCCCCGGCCTCCAGCTCCCCCGGGGCGCAGAGGGCGGCGAAGAGGCTCCGGTAGGACCCCCCGTGGATCTGCTCCACAAAGGACCGGGTCTCCTCCCGCCGGTAGCTCTCCCGGGTGACGGCGGCCTCGTAGAGGTTCTGCCGCCCCTGCTTCTTCACGGTGACGCAGCCCTTCTCCTCCAGCCGGGCCAGAAAGGTGAGGATGGTGGTGGCCTTCCAC
Organism: uncultured Angelakisella sp.; assembly: GCA_947564495.1. GTDB lineage: Bacteria > Bacillota > Clostridia > Oscillospirales > Ruminococcaceae > Angelakisella. The sequence goes on from CANOCD010000081.1 coordinate 3,531, forward strand.
TCGATGCCGTCCCCCAGCCGCTGGGTGATCCAGGCGGTGGTCACCGGCTGGCCCGCCTCCCAGATCAGGTTCATGATCTTCATTTCGGAATCGGATATTTTCATCGTCGCTGTCTCCTTTGCCGTGATGGCGGCTCTGCCGCCCATGTCCAATATTCTACACTTCGTAAAAGAATTTGTCAACCCCCATGTCCCGAAGAATGACCCCCGCCCCGGCAATTTCGCCAAATTTTCACAGGATATTTCTCCATGATTCTCTCCCCTTTCCCCTTTACAAATGGACGGGCCTCCGGTATAATGGCAAAGATAACCGGGCGCCTTTGGCGCCTGTCCCAAAGAGAGGAGGGGTCGCCATGGGGCTCCGAATGGATCGTCCGCTTTGGCCGGGGATGTTTTCCCCTTGTTTCCCCTTCCCTCTCCCCCCGTCTCATTTCTAAAGGTATTGGCGTCCCCCTTTCCGGGGCCGCCGGTACCTTCTTTTTTTGAGATCGGGCGTGTGTGTATAAGGAGGTTTTTCTATGTCCAACGAGACCCAGACCAGCCAGGCCATCTACGACGCCCGCGCCTTGGGCACCCCCAAGATGCTGGTGCTTGGCTTCCAGCACGTCTTCGCCATGTTCGGCGCCACCGTCCTGGTGCCCCTCATCACCGGCCTCAGCGTCAGCACCACCCTGCTGATGGCGGGGCTGGGGACCCTGCTGTTCCACTTCATCACCGGGGGACGGGTCCCCGCCTTCCTGGGGTCCTCCTTCGCCTTCCTGGGGGGCTTCGCCATCGTGGCCCCCAAGCTGGCTGACGCCAACGGGGAGCTCACCGTCCCCAACGCCGAGATGCTCCCCTACGCCTGCGGCGGCGTGGTGGCCGCCGGCCTGGTCTACGTGGTGGTGGCCGGCCTCATCCACCTCTTCGGGGTCAGCAAGGTGATGCGCTTCTTCCCCCCTGTGGTCACCGGGCCCATCATCATCTCCATCGGGCTCATCCTGGCCCCCTCCGCCATCGCCAACGCCAGCACCAACTGGTTCCTGGCCGTGGCCGCCCTCACCATCATCATCGTCTGCAACATCTGGGGGAAAGGCATGGTGAAGATCATCCCCATCCTCCTGGGGGTGCTGGGCTCCTACGCCCTGGCCCTGGTCACCGGCAGCGTGGATTTCGCCCCCATCGCCGCCGCCGACTTCATCGGCTCCCCTGTCCACGCCTCCGCCATGGCAAAGTTTGACATCGGCGCCATCCTCACCATCATGCCCATCGCCCTGGCCGCCATGATGGAGCACATCGGCGACATGGCCGCCATCTCCGCCACCGTGGGCCAGAACTTCATCGCCAAGCCCGGCCTTGCCCGGACCCTCCTGGGGGATGGCCTCGCCACCACCCTGGCCGGCTTCTTCGGCGGCCCCGCCAACACCACCTACGGCGAAAACACCGGCGTCCTGGCCCTCACCAAGGTCTACGACCCCAAGGTCATCCGCATCGCCGCCGTGGTGGCCATCATCCTGTCGGTGAGCCCCAAGTTCGACGCCATCGTCAACACCATCCCCACCGCCATCATCGGCGGCATCAGCCTCATCCTCTACGGGATGATCTCCGCCATCGGCGTCCGCAACGTGGTAGAAAACCAGGTGGACTTCACCAACTCCCGCAATCTCATCATCGCCGCCGTCATCCTGGTCTCGGCCCTGGGCTTCAACAGCGTGGGCGGCCTCACCCTCTTCCAGAACGAGAGCCTCACCATCAGCCTCTCCGGCCTGGCCATCGCCGCCATCCTGGGCATCGCCCTCAACGCCATCCTCCCCGGCAACGACTACGACTTCGGCCGGGATCTGGTCCGGGACGACCCGGTGAACTTCGGCAGATACTAAATCAAAGCTACAGCATAAAAAGGGCCGCTCCCGGCAGACGGGGGCGGTCCTCTCTTTTGGTCTTATTTCTCTTTGATCTTCTCCTTGGCGTGGAGGAGCAGCTTCTCAAAGGTCTCCTGGCTCAGGTCATGCTCCACCTTGCAGGCGTCCCGGGCGGCCACCTCCGGGTCCACCCCCAGGCGGATGAAAAAGTCGGTGAGGACCCTGTGCCGCTGGTAGACCCGTGTGGCGATGGCCTCCCCCGCCGGGGTGAGGAGGAGGGCCCCGTCCTCATCCAGGCTGACATAGCCGTTTTCCCGCAGCTTTTTCATGGCGACGCTGACGCTGGCCTTGGTAAAGTCCAGCTCCTCCGCCACGTTCACCGCCCGGACGACGCCGTTGCGCTCCCGGAGCATGAGGATCATCTCCAGGTAGTCCTCGCTGGATTCCCGCATTTCCACGGTGGTCCCCTCCTTTTTCCTTCTGGCTGCTTCTATACTACCACGAT
>CANOCD010000082.1 GCA_947564495.1 uncultured Angelakisella sp.
AGCTCGGGGGAGGTGTAGGGCTGGAGGATGTTGTTCTCCTTAAAGGAGACGTAGTCGGCGGCGTCGCCCACCCAGATGACGTCGGCGTCAACGTGGCCGGCCTGGGCCTCGGTGGAGATCTTGGTGACGACCTTGCTGGTGCCGGCGAAGTAATACTCCATCTGGACGCCGGGGTACTTCTTCTCGAAGCCTTCCTTGATGGCGACCAGCTGGTCCTCCTGCATGGAGGAGTAGAGCATCACCTTGCCGGAAGCGGCGGGAGCCGCGGGCTCGGCGGGGGCGCTGCCGCCGTCGCTGGCAGGGGTGCTGGCGTCGGGGGCGGGAGCGGGAGCAGGGGCGGGCTCGTTGCCGCCGCCGCAGCCGGAGAGCAGGGTCAGGACCATCATCAGGGCCAGGACCAGGCTAGCAAAAGACTTTTTCATGGTACGATCGTTCCTTTCTCAAAATCTTTTTCAGGCGGGGACGTTCCCATATCAGACGCCCCGCCGTGTCTCATTTTAGCTTATTTCCCACCCTATGGAAAGTTCAAATTTATGACAATCCCCCAAAACCCCGATTTTGAACCGGCGGGCCGGGGCCCGGCGCCGCCCCCTCCCCGGCGCTCCCCGCCGAATCCATGCGGGAAATCCCGGCCTGTACCCGCCGCCGGCTTTCGGGGAAAAGAAAAACCGGCCCGCTGTCCCCGGGCCGGTCCCTTGCCGTATATTTTCGATCATTTCACAGGTTTAAGCGTAGAAAGCCTCGTGGACCACCCGCATGGCCCGCAGGCCGTCCTCCCGGTCGATGAGCACCGAGATCTTGATCTCGCTGGTGGCGATCATTTGGATGTTCACGTTGGCCTCCGCCAGGGCCTCGAACATCTTGGCGGCGACCCCGTAGTTGCTCTCCATCCCGGCCCCGACTACCGAGACCTTGGTGACCCCCTCGCTGGAGATCCCCTTGGCCCGCAGGGTGCCTTTCAGCCCCTCGACCACCGCCAGGGCGTCCTCCCGCTGGCTGTCCGCCACCGTGAAGGTGATGTCCTTGGTGTCATTGCGCCCCACCGACTGGAGGATGATGTCCACGTTCACCTTCTTGGCCGCCAGGGCGGAAAAGATCTGGAAGGCGATCCCCGGGATGTCCTGGACCCCGATGATGGAGATCCGGGTCACCTCGTCGTCCTTGGCGACCCCCTTGATGAGCATTTTTTCCACTTTCGCCACCTCCTTGATGACTGTCCCCGGCTTCTCCTCCAGGCTGGAAAGGACCTCCAGGGGGACGTTGTACTTCTTGGCCATCTCCACGCTGCGGTTGTGGAGCACCTGGGCCCCCAGGCTGGCCAGCTCCAGCATCTCGTCGTAGGTGATCTCGCCAAGTTTTTTGGTCCCCTCCACCAGCCGGGGATCGGCGGTGTAGACCCCGTCCACGTCGGTGTAGATCTGGCAGAGGTCCGCCCGGCAGGCGGCGGCGATGGCCACGGCGCTGGTGTCCGAGCCCCCCCGGCCCAGGGTGGTGATGTCGTCGTACCGGTTCAAGCCCTGGAACCCCGCCACGATGACGATGTTCCCCTTGTCCAGCTCGTTCTCGATCCGCTCTGTCTCCACCCGGCGGATGCGGGAGTTGCCGTGGGTGGAGTCGGTGACGAACCCCGCCTGCCACCCCGTCAGGGATTTGGCCGGGTAGCCCAGGCTCTCCAGGGCCATGGCCAGCAGGGCGATGGAGATCTGCTCCCCGCTGGCCAGGAGCATATCCATCTCCCGCTTGTTGGCCTTGGGGTTGATCTCCCTGGCCTTGGCGATGAGGTCGTCGGTGGTGTCCCCCTGGGCGGAGACCACCACCACCACCTTGTTCCCTTTGTCGTAGGCGGCGGCCACCCGCCGGGCCACGTTCATCACCCGCTGGGCGTCCCGTACCGAGCTGCCGCCGAATTTCTGCACGATCAGGCTCATATCCTGCCCTCCTTCTGGTAGGTCATTCCTCCACGGTCATCCTGGCCCCGGCGTTGTCCGGTTCCAGCAGGCAGAGCCGCCAGTTCTGGAAGCCCTGGCCGTCCATCCAGCACCGGAGCCGCTGGGCGAAGCCGGTGTTGTCGGTCCCTGTCACAGCCATGAGGGTGGACCCCGCCCCGCTGATGTAGGCGCAGTAGGCCCCGAACTCCAGGGCGCAGTCCATCACCCCTTTGGCCCCGGGGATCAGCTCCAGGCGGTAGGGCTGGTGGAGCCGGTCCTGGGCCGCCACCCGGAGGTTGCCGTACTGGCCGGTGGAAAGGGACATGGCCATGAGAGCCGCCCGGCTGAGGTTGAAGACCCCGTCCCCCCGGGTGACCTCCTTGGGGAGGGCGGCCCGGGCGGCGCTGGTCTTGAGCTCAAAATCCGGGATGATGGCGGCGAACCGCAGGTCGTCCCGGAGCTCCTGGCGGCAGTAGAACACCCTGCCGTTTTCGATGGCGGCGGTGACCTGCCCCCCCAGAATGGCCGGGGTGGAGTTATCCGGGTGGCCCTCCATGGTGGCGGCCATGTGGATGATGTCCTCCCGGGAAAGGGGGCTGCCCATCAAAGCGTTGCCCCCCATGAGCCCGGCCACGATGCAGGCGGAGCTGCTCCCCAGGCCCCGGGCCATGGGGATGGCGTTCTCCTGCTGGATGCGAAGCCCCGGCAGGGGCTTTCCGCAGATGTCGAAGAGGTACTTCACCGTCTTGTAGATGAGGTTGTTCTCGTCCTGGGGGACCTTGGTCCCGTCCAGGGAGATGACCTCCACCCCCTCCCGGGGCTCCAGGATCACTCGGTTGTACATCTGGACCGCCAGGCCCAGGGAATCGAAACCGGCGCCGATGTTGGCGCTGGTGGCTGGTATCCGAAGATCAACTTTCATCGGTCGTCCTCCAACAGGGTGACACGGGAGAGGACCTTTCCACCGGCGGCTTCGGCGGCCTGGCCGGCGGCGTCCAGCTCCCCTTGGGTGGCCGGGGCGGTGATCAGGGCAAGCTCCTCTCCCTCCGGTCCGTCCAAAAAGCGGCAGCCGGGGTAGAAGGTCTCCAGCTCCTCCCGGTCCATGCCGGACACCCGGAGGAACGCCTGGGCGATGCTCTCCTCCCAGGGCTGGAGGCTCCCGGGCTTTTCCGGGCCCCAGGCCAGGGGGCGGCTGTTGGCCGGCTGGGTCAGGGCGGTGACCAGGTCCCCTATCATAGCCGAGGCGGTGGGGAGCTTCCCGGCCCCGGGGCCGTAGAACATCGTCTCCCCTACCATGTCCCCGGTGACCCGGACGGCGTTGTTCACCCCGTCCACCCGGGAGAGGAGGCAGGAGTTTGGCACCAGCATAGGGGCCACCTCCAGGGCGGCCCGGCCGTCGGCGGTACGCCGGGCCCGGCCTATGAGCTTCACCGTCCCGCCCCACCGGGCGGCCCAGGCCACGTCCTGGGCGCTGATCCGGGTGATCCCCTTGGTGTGGACCTCCCGGGGGCAGAAGTGGCTCCCGAAGGCGATGGAAGCCAGGATGCAGATCTTCCGGCAGGCGTCGTGGCCCTCCACGTCGGCGGCGGGGTCCTGCTCGGCGTAGCCCAGCTCCTGGGCCAGGGCCAGGGCCTCCCCGAAGGAGGCGCCCTCCCCGAACATCCTGGTGAGGATAAAGTTGGTGGTGCCGTTAAGGATGCCGGCCACCTCGGTGATATGGTTGGCGGTGAGGGACTCCCGCATCGGCTGGAGGACAGGGATGCCCCCGCCCACGCTGGCCTCAAAGAGGAACCAGGCCCCGTGCTCCCGAGCCAGGGCCAGGAGGACATCCCCCTTTTCCGCCACCAGCTCTTTATTGGAGGTGACCACGCTTTTCCCCTGTTTCAGGCAGGCGGAAAGCCAGGTGAAGGCGGGCTCCACCCCGCCCATGGCCTCCAGCACCACCGCCACCTCCGGGTCCTCCAGGACCGGGTCGATGGACTGGATCATCCGGTCCTGATAGGCCAGGCCGGGAAAGGAGCGGCGGTCCAGGACATAGGCGGCCTCCACCGCCTCCCCGGCCTGGCGCTCCAGCAGTTTTCGGTTTCTTGTAAGGATCTCCATCACGCCGGAGCCCACGACCCCGTGGCCCAGCACGGCAATTTTCTTCATCGGTTCCCCTCTCCTTCTGCTCTTTCGCCTTTCCCCGTGGTTTGACTTTGCCCCGCACCTGGGTCCTCCAGATGCGGGGCACTGCGCCAGTTTACCGGGTGCTGACCAGCTGCACGTCCACAACGCCTTCCAGGGTCTTGATCTGGTTGATGATGCCCTCCGCCTGGCTGCCTTTTCCCAGCCTTGCGGAGATGGAAACGGGGGCCACCCCGTCCGCCGGGATGTTCTGGTTCACCGTTAGGATATTGGCCCCCTCCTGGGAAAACCGGTTGATAAGGGTGGAGAGCACCCCGGGCCGGTCCTCCAGGTAGACGTTGATGGTGACTACGCTTTGGTCGATGTCCTCGTGATATACAAAGACGTGGTCCTTGTATTTATAGAGGGCACTTCGGGAGATCCCTGACACCTTGGCGGCCTCGGAGAGATTCCGCACCTTTCCCACCGCCAGCAGGCGCTTTGCCTCCAGCACCCGGGTGAAAACACTGGGCAGCATTTCCGCAGAAACCAGCAGCATTTTCGGAGGGTTCATCCCGATCTTCTCCTTTCCGTTCCCGTGGAACAGATGTAGGTATGGCAAATACAAGTTTACCAAATTCCCGCAGGGGGTACAATCCCTGTCCCGGGAAAAAATCGGATATATTCCCCGGTATTTCGGAAATAATCGTGGATACATCCTCCACGCTGCTGATTTTATTTAATTTTTCGCATTTTCTCCGATTTTCTCCTCCATTGTTCGCAGCTTCCCGCTCCTCCCCCGGGGGAGCCCCTTCGGGGGCGGAAAAAGGCCGGAGGAAGCGTTTTCCGCCTCCCCCGGCCCCTGTGACCGCTTTGTACTTACTCCTCGGCGGGGTCCTCGTCCAGGGGTTCCCCGGCCTCTTCGGCCTCCCCGTCGAAGTCCTCCTCCTCGGGCTCCTCCTCCGGGAGCTCCCCGGCATCCTCGGGTTCCTCCTCCTCGTCCCGGGGGACCGGGCCAGGCTGGGGCGCCGGGGGCTCGGGCTCCTCCTCGTAGGAGACCAGGCCGGTCCCGGCGGGGATGAGCTTGCCGATGATGACGTTCTCCTTCAGGCCCTGGAGGGGGTCCACCTTGCCCTTGATGGCGGCGTCGGTGAGCACCCGGGTGGTCTCCTGGAAGGAGGCCGCCGACATGAAGGAATCGGTGGCCAGGCTGGCCTTGGTGATGCCCAGCAGGATGGGCTGGAACCGGGCGGGCTGGCGCTCCCCGCCGTCGGCGGCGTTCTCCTCCGCCAGACGGGCGTTGCGCCGGTAGACCTCGCTGCGGTCCACCACGGCCCCCTGGATGAGGCCGGTGTCCCCGGGCTCCTCCACCTTGCCCTTCTTCATCATCTGCCGGACGATGACCTCGATGTGCTTGTCGTCGATGTCCACGCCCTGTCCACGGTAGACCATCTGGACTTCCTTGATGAGGTAGTCCTTCACCGCCTGCTCGCCGCTGACCTCCAGGATCTCGTCGGGGGCGGCGGAACCGCCGCCGGTGAGGAAGTCGCCCTTCTCCACCCGGTCGCCGCTTTCCACCAGGAGCTTGGCGTCAAAGGAGATGGGGTACTCGCTGCGCTCCCCGGTCTCGGGGTCCTCCACCACCAGGATCTTCACCTTCTTGGCGTCCTCCCCGATGGAGACGAGGCCGCTGTTGTGGGCGATGACGGTGGCCCGCTTGGGCTTTCTGGCCTCGAACAGCTCCTCAACACGGGGCAGACCCTGGGTGATGTCGCTGGCGGAGGCCACGCCGCCGGTGTGGAAGGTACGCATGGTCAGCTGGGTGCCCGGCTCGCC
>CANOCD010000083.1 GCA_947564495.1 uncultured Angelakisella sp.
CGCCCTGGACCTACCGCCCTTTGAAAAAGGGCGGCCCTAAACTTTGCCTGGCCCGGTTTTTACCTACTGCTTATCCAACCATTCCTCCACCCACTCCACCGCCGCAAACGCCAGCCGGTAGTGCGGTTCCTCGTTCAGCGCCTCGATCTCCTCCTCCGCCTGAACCCCTTCCTCCCCCTCCGGCTCCGCCGCCGGAATGCACAGCGGCGGGAACATCACGCACCACCAGTTCTGCCCCTTCGCCTCCCCAATGGTCAGCCGCAGCGCCTCGTATTCCCCCGCCGGCAGCGTCTGCCCCCCGTACTCCCGGGTGTTGAAGTACATCCGGGTCACCTCCCCCCGGACCGGTACCTCCGCCCCCGCCTCCCGAAGGGTCCGCCGGGCGATCTCCTCAATGGCCGGCAGCGCCTCCTCCGCCCGCCGCCGGGCCGTCTCCAGGTCCCCCGCCCCGGAAAACAGCTCCCCCGTCTCCTCCAGCACGGCGTCCCGGACCCGGAGCTTCATCGCCTGGTCATCCGGGCTGTCCGAGTTGGCCAGGATGTGCAGCCGCAGCACCTCCCCCCGGACCTGGGCGCACCGCTGCCCGAATCCCGCCAGGGGACAAAGGAGCATCGCCAGCAGCAGCCCTCCCCCCAAAGCGGCGTCCAGCCGGCGGCGGATGGTTTTCTTTCGATTCTCGTTCATGGCCTGTCTCTCCTTTCGTCGTTACCCCAAGTCTTGGAAAGAGAAAAGGCAAATATTCCCATCCCCCCGAAAAAAATCCCGCCCCGGCGTTGACAGGCCCCTGCGCCGGGTGTATCATGGAGGGGAGATCGAAAGGAGGCTATGTTATGGGATTTTTCGGGAACATCTTCGGTGGCAAAAAGAAGGAGCCGGAGGAGCCCAAGGCGCCTTCGGCGGAGAGCGCCCCCGCCGAGGAGAACCGGATCGGCGACCGTGAGCTCACCGCCAACCTGGCCGACGCCGCCATGGGGATGCTGGCCCAGGGGGTGGATTACGGCGATCTGGCGGGGACCCAGTGCCAGTTCGGCTATCTCTTCTGGATCGAGGACCACGGCCTGGAGGGTCTTTTCAAGATCACCACCGACAAGACCACGGCCTACTTCGCCGCCCAAAAGGACAAGCTCATGCGGCTGAACTTCACCGAGGAGCTGTTCCGCTCCACCACCGAGACTTTTTTGAGTATGCACAAGGGATGAAAAAGAAAAAGCCCGGGGCGTCCGTCCGGCAAGGACAGGCGCCCCGGGTTTTGTATCCGACCGGAGGTTTTATGTAGCTCCGGTGTTCTTTGCGGGCTCCAAACCAAAGCTGATGGAAAGGGCGTGGTCCACCTGGTCCATGTAGGGCTCCTCCACCTTGCCCATCCGCTCCTTGAGGCGGCGCTTGTCGATGGTCCGCACCTGCTCCAGCAGCACCACCGAGTCCCGGGCCAGGCCGCAGTCCCGGGAGCTGAGCTGGATATGGGTGGGCAGCCGGGTCTTGTCCTTCTGGCTGGTGATGGCGGCGGCGATGACGGTGGGGCTGAAGCGGTTCCCCACGTCGTTCTGGATGATGAGCACCGGCCGCACGCCCCCCTGCTCCGACCCCACCACCGGGCTTAGGTCGGCGTAGTAGATCTCTCCCCGTTTGACCGTCATACTTCACACTCCCTGGCAGATTTTCTCCCCTTCCCCGGCAGGATCTCTGCGGAAGGAGGACATCCCTAGTTTAGCCGGGAGAGGGGGCCCCTAATCAGCGGAGGGTGTTTTTTCTCCCCCGTGACAGGGTATGCGGGAGAGGGCCGGAAGGTTTCCCCCGGTGGCGCCCGACACAAAAACCCGCCCGGAGCCATCCATCGGCCCCGGGCGGGTCTTTATGCCTTTGTCACCTTCTGCCGGGCTGACTTACTCCTCTACTTCGTAGAGAGCCTTCAGCTTCAGCAGGTGCTTGTACTTGGCAGCGGCGTCCTTCTCCGCCTTGGCAAACAGTTCCTTGGCGCGATCCGGGAAGGACCGGGTGAGGGAGGTGTACCGCACCTCGTTCTTGATGAACTCCTCGTAGGACATGGACGGCGCCTTGCTGTCCAGGCTGAAGGGGTTCTTGCCCTCAGCGGCCAGACGGGGATCGAACCGGAACATATGCCAGTAGCCGGCGGCCACGGCGTTCTTGATCTCGGTCTGAGCGTTCACCAGACCGCCCTTGATCCCGTGGTTGATGCAGGGAGCGTAGGCGATGATGATGGACGGGCCGTGGTAGCTCTCGGCCTCCTGGAAGGCTTTGATGCACTGGTTGTAGTCGGCGCCCATGGCCACCTGGGCCACGTAGACGTAGCCGTAGCTCATGGCGATGGCTGCCAGATCCTTCTGCTTCACTTCCTTGCCGGCGGCGGCGAACTGCGCCACGGCGCCGGTGGGGGTGGCCTTGGAGGACTGACCGCCGGTGTTGGAGTACACCTCGGTGTTGAAGACCAGGATGTTCACATCCTCGCCGGAGGCCAGGACGTGATCCAGGCCGCCGAAGCCGATGTCGAAGGCCCAGCCGTCGCCGCCGAAGACCCAGTTGGACTTCTTGGCCAGGAACTCCTTGTCCTTCAGGATGGCCTTGCAGTCAGGGCAGTCCACCTTGGCAAGCTCCATCACCAGGGCGGCGGTGGCAGCGCCGTTGGCGGCGCCGTCGTCCACGGTGGCAAGGTAGCCGTCGATGGCGGCCTTCAGAGCGCCCTCGGCGTTCTCGCCAACCTTGGCGACCTTGGCGATGAGGTGCTTGCGGAGGGTATCCTGGGCCAGGAACATCCCGTAGCCGAACTCGGCGTTGTCCTCAAAGAGGGAGTTGGCCCAGGCGGGACCGTGACCGGCCTTGTTCTTGGTGTAGGGGGTGGAGGGAGCCGAGCCGCCCCAGATGGAGGAGCAGCCGGTGGCGTTGGCGATATACATCCGGTCGCCGAACAGCTGGGTGACCAGCTTGGCGTAGGGGGTCTCGCCGCAGCCGGCGCAGGCGCCGGAGAACTCAAGCAGGGGCTGCTTGAACTGGCTGCCCTTGACGGTGGTGGCCTTGAACTTCTCGGCGACCTCGGGCTTCTCGTCCAGGCTCAGGCCATAGGCGAAGCCGTCCTGCTTCTCCCGCTGGCTGTCCAGGCTCTCCATGGTCAGGGCCTTGGCGCCCTTCTTGCCCGGGCAGACGTTGGCGCAGCTGCCGCAGCCGGTGCAGTCCAGAACGGAAACGGTCATGGCGAACTTCATGCCGGGCATACCGGTCATGTCGGTGACCTTCTGGCTGGCGGGGGCCTTGGCGGCCTCGTCGGCGGTCATGGCCACAGGCCGGATGACAGCGTGGGGGCAGACATAGGCGCAGAAGTTACACTGGATGCAGTTGTCGGGATTCCAGGTGGGAACATCCACGGCGATGCCCCGCTTCTCGAAAGCGGAGGAGCCCAGGGGGAAGGTGCCGTCCTCGACGCCCTTAAAGACGGAAACAGGCAGCTTCTCGCCACGGTGGGCGTTGACGGGGATCTCCACGTTGTTGACGAAGTCCACCAGGACCTGGTCGTCGCCCACGGCCTTCTCCACGGGGTGGGAGTCGGGGGCGTTCTTCCAGGATTCGGGGACCTGGACCTCATGGACACGCTGGGCCCCCAGGTCGATGGCGTCGTGGTTCATCTTGACGATGGCCTCGCCCTTCCGGCCATAGGAGGCGGTGGCGGCGTCCTTCATATACTGGATGGCGTCCGCCTCGGGGAGGATGCCGGCCAGCTTGAAGAAGGCGGACTGGAGGACGGTGTTGATCCGGGTGCCCAGCCCCAGCTCCTTGCCGATGCTCACGCCGTCGATGGTGTACAGCTTGATGCCGTGGTTGGCGATATACCGCTTGTCCTTGCCGGGGAGGCGCTCCTCCAGCTCGGCCAGATCCCAGCCGCAGTTCAGCAGGAAGGTACCGCCGTCCACCAGGTCCTCCACGATGTCATACTTGCCAACATAGGCGGGGTTGTGGCAGGCCACGAAGTTCGCCTTGTTGATGTAGTAGGTGGAGTGGATGGGGGTGGAGCCGAAGCGCAGGTGGCTGATGGTGAGGCCGCCGGACTTCTTGGAGTCGTACTCAAAGTACGCCTGGGCGTACATATCGGTGTGGTCGCCGATGATCTTGATGGAGTTCTTGTTGGCGCCAACGGTGCCGTCGGAACCCAGGCCCCAGAACTTGCAGGCGGTGGTGCCGGCGGGGGCGGTGTTGGGGTTCTCGTCGGGGGTCAGGGACAGGAAGGTCACGTCGTCGTCGATGCCGATGGTGAACCGCTCCTTGGGCTTATCCGAGGCGGCGTTCTTGTAGACGGCGATGACCTGGTCGGGGGTGGTGTCCTTGGAGCCCAGGCCGTACCGGCCGCCGTAGACGGGGACCGACTCGAACTTGGTGCCCTTCAGGGCCGCCACGACGTCCAGGAACAGGGGCTCGCCCAGGGAGCCGGGCTCCTTGGTGCGGTCCAGAACAGAGATGACCTTCACCGTCTCGGGGAGGGCCGCCAGCAGGTGCTTCTGGGAGAAGGGGCGATAGAGGCGGACCTTGATGAGGCCGTACTTGCCGCCCTTGGCGTTGAGGTAGTCGATGGTCTCGTCGATGGTCTCGCAGATGGAGCCCATGGCGATGATGACGTTCTCGGCGGCGGGATCGCCGTAGTAGTTGAACAGGGCGTAGTTGGTGCCGATTTTAGCGTTGACCTTGTTCATGTACTCCTCGACAACGGCGGGGAGGGCGTCATAGAAGGGGTTGCAGGACTCACGGGCCTGGAAGAAGATGTCGCCGTTCTGAGCGGTGCCCCGGAGGACGGGGTGCTCGGGGTTGAGGGCGTTCTTCCGGAAGGCGTCCACGGCGTCCATGTCCACCATCTCTTTGAGGTCGTCGTAATCCCAGACCTCGATCTTCTGAAGCTCGTGGGAGGTACGGAAGCCGTCAAAGAAGTTGAGGAAGGGCACCCGGCCCTTGATGGCGGACAGGTGGGAGACAGCGGTGAGGTCCATGACCTCCTGGACGCTGCTCTCGCACATCATGGCGAAGCCGGTCTGGCGGCAGGCGTAGACATCGGAGTGGTCGCCGAAGATGTTCAGGGCGTGGGAGGCCACGCAGCGGGCGGAGACATCGATGACCCCGGGCAGCAGCTCGCCGGCCATCTTGTACATATTGGGGATCATGAGCAGCAGGCCCTGGGAAGCGGTGAAGGTGGTAGTCAGGGCGCCGGCGGCCAGAGAGCCGTGGACGGTACCGGAGGCGCCGGCCTCGGACTGCATCTCCACCACCTTGACCCGCTCGCCGAAGATGTTGGTCCTGCCGTCAGCCGACCATTTGTCGGAGACCTCGGCCATCACCGAAGAAGGGGTGATGGGATAAATGGCCGCGACATCGGTGAACGCGTAGGAAACATGGGCGGCGGCATTATTTCCGTCCATTGTTTTCATTTTTCTTGCCATTCTTTGTATTCCTCCCTGTTCTCTTTTTTGATCCTGCGGCGGCCCCCGGACTGCCAAACCTGGGGACATCCGCAGTCTGCTTCCATTTTAACATTTTTTTCCCGGGGTGTAAAGTGGAAAGGCGGGATTTTTGGCTATCTTTTTGAGAAAAAGCGGGGGGAGGGGCGTTTGCGGGCGGCGCTCTCCCTTGCCTTCTGCTCCTCTGCCCGGGAGCGTTAGGTTCCCGTTCTGATTTCCGGGGTCTCTGCTGAATCGACAGCCAGCTACCCTTTCACGTTCTCCTCTGGGTCGACAGGCTGTGCTCCTGATTGCCAACGCTGTTTGTTTCGTTAGGCCGTGACCCTTTGGGCGTGCGCTCATTGGACTGCCATCCTGGGACCTGTCTCTGGTTGATGGCTTAACGACGTTGCCCTTCCGGCGGACCTTCTTTCCG
>CANOCD010000084.1 GCA_947564495.1 uncultured Angelakisella sp.
TCCCTGCGGGGAGCGACCAGAGGCTTTGCCTCTGGACTCCACCGCCCTTTGAAAAAGGGCGGCCCTAAACTTTGCCTGGCTCGATTTTTACCTTGCGGTCGGCTTAGGCGTTCAGGTTCATCAGCACCCCGGCGGCGTACAGGTTCATCAGGTTGTACACCCCGTTCTTGCTGTAGGTACTCAGCACGTTCACCGGGTTCTGCTGGTTCTCGGTCATCCTGCGGCCGTACTCCACCGGCCCCACCAGGCTCCCCGAACTCTCCCGCATCCCCCGCTGGGCAATGTTCTGTATCCCCTTGGAGAAATCCTCCGCAATGCTGCTCACAAGGTCCGGCGTCCGCCGGGCCTGGCTCAAAAACGCCTCCCGGTCAAAGCTGTAGCTCCCGTCCTTCTGGGGCGTCACCCCGATGAGAGACATGGACTTCTCCTCGATGGGCGGCTTCGCCATCCGCCGCAGCTGGTTCTGCACCCCCTGGCGGTTCTCGCCGCTCCGGGACAGGAACTCCCGGGTGCTGTTGAACCGGTCCACCAGCAGGTCCAGCTTCTCGGCGACCCCCTCCAAAACATCCTTGGCGGCGGTGACCTGGGTGGTCCCCTCCCCTTTCAGCTTCAGGGTGATCCCACGGTCCAGCTCCACCGTGTTCTGCTCGGAGGTGTGCTTCTCCGCCTCCCCGCCGTTCTTCTTGACGGTGTACACCGCCTCCTGCTCCCCTGCGGCCTGGGTCTCCTGGATGTCCAGGCGCTTGGCCAGGGTCCCGCTGACGGAAAAGCTCCCCTTCTCCCCGGCGCTGTTTTCCAGCCGGAGGGAGACCTTCCCCGCCTCCTCGGTGACCTTGGCCGTGACCCCGGTGTCCTGGGAGTTCAGCTTGGCGGCGAAGTTTTCCAGCATCTCCCGGTTGTTTTCCATCCCCGCCCCGGTCATGAAGAAGCTGAACTTCCCCTTGCCCGTCTCCAGCTTGAGGGAGCCGCTGGCCGTGGGCAGGGGGTCCTGGGCGGAGAGGGGGGCCGACTGGCTCACCTGGCCCGAGGCCAGCTGCTCCACCGTCACCTCGTACCGGTCGGCGGCGTTTGCCATCCGACCACGGGCCTCGGCCACATTGGGGTCGGCGGACATGGCAACCGGGATGGCCTCCCCCACATCCCGGGCCCGGACCCGGGCGGCGGCGGTCTGGAGGTCCAGCATATTGTTGCGGTAGTTTTTCAGAAAGGCGCTGTCCTCGAAGGTGAGGACCTTGGGCCTTGTGGGGGAGATGGTGGTCACCAGGGGCGGGTTCAGCCCCGTGGCCTGCTGCACCGCCTGGCCCCGCTGGACCTCGTCGATCCCCTTGTTGATGGTCCGGTCAAAAAGCTGGGCCAGCCGCTGGTTGTTCGCCCGGGCGTACCCGGTGAAGATCCCGTTGGTCTTTGACTGGTCGGCTCTGTCCAACAGGAACAGATTTGCCGCGTTGATCTGCATAGTCTTCCCTTCTTTCCTAACTGACCTTATAACATTGGCTTCTTTTATGGAGTTCCGGGGTCCCGGAGCAGCTGCCCCAGGGGGCCCGGGTCCTTCCTCTTCCAGGCGGTGACCAAAAAGCCGGTGCCGCCGTTCCCCGAAAGGCGGTAGTCATACCCCACCGGGACGGGCACCTGGGTCCTGCCCGGGGCGGCGGGGACGAAGTATATCTCGTACTCCACCCCTTTGACCTTGGTCGTGAGATGCTCCCCTTCCCAGGGCCGCCGCTCCAGCCAGGCGAGGTATTCCTCCGGCTGGAGGCGCTGGCGCTTCATCAGGGTGGCGTGGGGCTGGACCGCCTCCCCTCGGGCCAGCTGTTCCCCCAGGGGACAGTCCGCCGCCTTGGCGGAATCCACCGGGAGCTCCAGGACCAGGTAGGGGCGGTAGACCCGCTCCAGGCCCTTTCCGTGGCCGGGGCGCCCCGGCAGGGTCACCCGGAGGAGGACCGCCGCGAATACCAGGGCGCAGAGGTAGGCGGCAAAGGGGAGCCATCCCCCCGGGGGGAGCCGCCCGGCCCGGGCTTCTTCTCTGGTGCGGGCCATGGGGGACTACCCCTCTTCCGCCCAGTGGATCTCCACCTGGTCCCCGTTCTGGAGGGGCTCCAGGTAGGAGGCCGGGGCGCCGTTGCGGGTGATGACGATCTCCCCCTTGGGGTCATTGGGGTCGATGTCCACGAAGTTCAAAAGGTCGAAAAGCTGGTACCAGCTGCCGTCCTCCTTGGGGGGGAGGCTGTATTCCCCGCCGTTGAGGATCACCCGGAGGGCCGGTTTGTCGGACTGGGGCCGGGGGGCCGCCGGCGGGGGCGGCGGGGCCGGGGGCTGGAACCGGGGTTTCGGTTCCTCCAGGCCCAGGCTGATGACGTCCCCGGGGGAGAGTTTCTGGTCCGGGGTGTCGGCGGGCTTGTCGTTGAGGAAGAGGCCCTCCTCCCAGCCGGAAAAGCCCATGGAGCGGAGGAGTTCCCCCAGGGTGTCGATCTGCTTGACCTGGACCTGGTCCCCCTGGACCACCAGCTGGTCCCCGTCGGCGGGGACGCCGTTGAGCCAGGCCCGGGTCCCGGCCTCGGCGGGCTGCCCGAACAGCTCCACCTCAAAGGGTTCCCAGCGGTCGGCAAGCTCCCGGATGGCGGGGGCGGCGTCCTCCCCGTCCGAGGCGGGGAGGAAGGCGATCTGGTCCCCGGCCTGGAGGAGGGTGGAAAGGCCCGCCAGCTCCCCGTTGACCCGGATCTCCGCCAGGGCGGGAAGTCCCCCCCGGACGATGCGCCGGGCGCCGTTGTATTCCAGGACCACGCTTTTCCCCGAGCGGCCCATGATCTGGCCGTACTGGAAGCCCCCCCGGCGGAGGGCCTCCATCACCGTCATGGCCTTGCCCAGGAGCTGGAGCCGGGAGCCGTTGAGGGTGACGGCGAAGTTTTCCCCGCCCCCGGCGGCCATGGCCGTGACGGCGATGCCGATGGGGGTGGCGTACTCGGCGCTGAGGTACTGGGCCTCGGCGGTGATCTGGCGCTTCATATAGTTGTTGCCGCCGATGGCGACCTTGTTCTCTTCGATGCCCAGGGCGGCGGCCACCCGCTGGCAGAGTTCCGGGGTGCGGCTGCCGCCCCCCACCATGAACACCGCCTTGGGGGGGGTGTCGTTCACCGAAAGGATGCCTTTGGCGATCTGCTCCGCCAGGTCCTCCACCGTGGGGCGTATCCGCTCCAGGATCTCCTCCCGGGAGACGGTGTAGGGGAAGCCCAGGACGTCGGCGTACTCGAAGGAGGACTCCCCGGCGCTGGCGGAAAACTTCATCCGCTCGGCTGTCTCGAAGTCCACAAGGTACTCCTGCATCAGCTTTTCGGTGACCTCGTCCCCGGCCACGGTGGCCATGGTGTAGCCGCAGACGCTGCCCTTGTCGGCCACGGCAATATCGCTGGTTCCCGCCCCCACGTCCACCAGGGCGATGTTTAGGAGCCGCAGTTCCCGGGGGACCACGGCGTTCATAGCGGCGATGGGCTCCAGGGTCATGCTGGCGATGGTAAGGCCCAGCATGGACATGGTGGTGTAGAGGCTTTCCACCACCTCGCTGGGGAGGAAGGTGGCGATGAGGTCGATGCCCGCCTTTTTGCCCCGGTGCCCGGCCAGGGTGGAGAAGGCGTAGCCATCCAGCTGGTAGCCCACGATGGTGTGGCCCACGCTGCAAAAGTCCATGGGGTCCCCCTCCCCCAGGTTGGCGATGAGGTCCTGGTAGGCGCTCTGGACCCCCATGGATTCCAGGGCGGCCAGCTCCTTGGCGCCGATGGCCTTCTGGTCGTCCAGCTCCATCTCGCAGTACACCCGGCCGGTTTTCAGCACCCGCCCGGCGGCGGCCACGTGGACCTCCTGGAAGGAGACATTCAGCTTCTCCTCCATCCGGTCCTTGACGATGCCGGCGATCTTGGCGGTCTGCTCGATGTCCTCGATCTGGCCGTCCACCACCGCCCGCTGGGAGTGCTCCATGGACTGGACACAGAGCACCTCCAGCATCTCGTCTTTGATCCGCCCGGCCACCCCGATGACGCTGCGGGTGCCGATGTCCAGGATGAACAGGGTGTCCTTCCCCTGGGGCGTTTTCTGGCGGGGCTGGCGAGGCTTCTGCTCCCCCGTCTTTTTGGGCGGCCTGCCCTTGGCTCCCCCTTTGGTCCTCATGGCGTCTCCCTTCCTCTCTCCCGGCGGCGGGTCATCTGCGGCTTTTCCGGATCTGGATCTGCTGCTGTTCCAGCATATAGGCGTTGAGCTTCTGCTCCCCGTGGGAGGAGAGGCGGACGATCTCGCAGCCGTAGGCGAACTCCCCGGGTTCCTCCCAGGGGATCTGGCGGCGGATGGCCACGTTGAGGACCTCCATCTCGTTGTTGACCATGGTCATGGTGATCCGCATCTCGTCCCCCACCGAAAACTCCCGGTTGGTGACGAACATGAGGCCGCAGAGGCTCAGGTCCTTGACCCGGATGGGGAGGCGGTAGGGGAGGCGGACCCCGTTTTTATCCTTCATGCCGCTGGGGGGCATGAGGGTGGCGCTGTGGTCGATGGCCAGGCGGAAGAAGCGGCGCTTTTCGTATTCGGCGTAGCTTTCCAGGTCCCGGACCCGCAGAAATTTTTCGGTGGAGATGTACACCCGGGCGGCCAGCACCTGGAGGCGCTGGGGCAGGTGGATGACCAGCTTGATCTTGGTATCCAGCCCCAGGGAGGGCAGATGCCCGCCGCTGTCCTGGATCTCCAGCAGGTGGTCCTCCTCCGGGAGGACCCGGACGGTGCCGGTGGCGATCAGATTGTTGTTGACGGCTTTGACCTCGCAGACGCACCCGTCGCATTCCCTCAGCTGCATAGCGTATCTTCTCCCTTTATCTATGGTTGGTTTCTATCGTCTCACTGGTCATCTTCCCCGTTTTTCGGGGGCTCCTTGGGGGCGGGCGGGGCCGGGGCCGGCTTGGGGGCGGGGTCCTTGCCGTTTTTCAGCCGGTAGGAGGTCTTCAGGAGCTGGCAGTAGATGGCGGCCACCACCTCGTAGAGTTCCGGGGGGATGTTGCTGCCCACCTCCAGCATACAGAGGAGGGAGACGGCGCTGTCGTCCCGGAACACCGGGATGCCCCGCTGTTCCGCCACGTTGATGATCCGCTCCGCCACCTCCCCGTAGCCCGAGGCGATGACGATGGGGGCCAGATCCTCCTCCACGTTGTATTTGAGGGCTACCGCCTTGCTTTTCCTGGCGCTTGCCATAGGGGCCGCAGCCCTCCCTTCCGTTCAGATAGCGGTACTAGGTCTAAATCCGGACGTCCACCCCTGTCCGCTTGTAGGGCAGGGACTTGAACACGTCCATGAGGGACCGGGGGCGGTCCAGGCGGTCCACCTTGATCTCCCCGAAGCGGTAGCCGGTGCTGCCGGCGCAGGACCGCAGTTCGTTCTTCACGTCCCCGTAGAACCGGGTGTAGGCCGGGGGGCAGTAGAGGGAAAAGTCGATGGTCTTGTCCCGGACGAAGAGCTCCAGCTCGAACCGGCCGATCCCCCCCACGTCGAAGGCCAGGAGCATATGGATGACCTGGGCGGCGTCGGCCTGGCGGTCCCGGTCGTCCTCCCCGCCGTTGGGGTTGATCCAGATCTCGGCGAAGGACTGGAGTCCTTCGTACTGCACCGGCAGGACGAAGTGGAGGAGGGGGGTGAAGTTGCAGGGGGAGCAGAGGAGGCTGTGGATGATCTTCTCCATCTTATCCGAGCTGGATGCCATCAGCTCCTCGCTGCTCATCTGCCGCTGAAGAATGCGGGTGAGCACC
>CANOCD010000085.1 GCA_947564495.1 uncultured Angelakisella sp.
GCCGCAGGAGCGCCCCCGCTTGCGCCCTGTACCGCCCGCCCTTCCGGACAGGGCCGCAGGCCCGAATCCGGAACCCGCCAACCCGCCGTCCCCAAAAGCCACCCACCCCCCAACAAAACCATATCCCCAAAACCAGGAAAAATAATCCAAAATTTTTATCAAAATTTCCCAACAGTGTAAAATGGAAAACAGCTTTTTCCCGCCCCTTCGACTATAATAAAAAGGAACGGGGCAGCCGATCCCCCAAAACGCCCCCTCTTATACCCGGGAAAGGGACCTGTCCTTCTGCAAAAACGACAAGCCTTTTTCGCTGGTAATAAGGAGGAAGTTATGAAGGATAACAAAGAAGCCGCTGTCATCCAGTTCCGTGGAGGAATGTTCGGACTGATCCTGCCCTTTATCGTCCTGTTCGCCGGGATCATCATGCTCTCCGTGGCGGGCAAGGCCATGCCCATGGCCTTCTGGGTGCCCACCCTGGCCGCCGTTCTGACGGCCCTGATCATGGCCAAGAAACCCACCCAGTGCGCCGACCTCCTGGTGGAGGGAATGTCCAACGAGATGGTGGCCATCATGCTCATGGCCTGGTTCCTGGCCGGCATCGTGGCCCAGCTGATGAAGGAGTCCGGGCTGATCCAGGGCCTCATCTGGCTCTGCATCAACATCGGGCTGAAGGGGCGGTTCTTCCCCCTCATCACCTTTATCTGCGGGAGCCTCCTGTCCACCGCCACCGGCACCGCCCTGGGCACCGTCATCGCCCTGGCCCCCATCCTCTACCCGGTTGGCGTGGCCCTGGGCGCCAATCCCCCGGTGATGGCCGCCGCCATCGTCAGCGCCGCCTACTTCGGGGATAACATCGCCCCTGTCTCGGATACCACCATCGCCTCGGCCTACACCCAGGGCATCGACGTCTCCGACGTGGTGCGCTCCCGCCTGAAGTACGCCTTTGCCGCCGCCGCCATCGCCTGCGTGGGCTTTCTGATCTTCGGCCAGGGCCCCGCCGGGAGCGGCGACCTCTCCTTCGTGGGGGAGCTCTCCCCCAAGGGCCTTGTCATGCTGGCCGTCCCCGCCCTCCTCATCTTTATGATGTACCGTGGCGTTCACCTCATCGTCGCTTTGATGAGCGCCGGGTCCCTGGGCATCCTCCTCTCCCTGGCCTGCGGCCTGCTGCCTTTCAGCCGGCTGCTGGTGGTGGATATGGATAACTTCGTGGTCAGCGGCGTCATCGTGGAGGGCATCCAGAGCCTGGTGGACATCGCCATCTTCGCCATGCTCCTCATGGGGCTCATCAACCTCCTGGATAAGGGCGGGTTCTTCCACTGGCTCATCGAGGCCCTGTCCAAGTACACAAAGGATGACCGGTCCTCCGAGTTCGTGGTGGCCATCATCGACATCATCCTCTGCTGCCTCACCGTGGCCAACAGCGTGGTCATCGTCCTGGAGGGCCCCATCGCCAAAAAGCTGCTGGTGGAAAACCGGGGCATCTCCCCGGACCGCAGCGCCAACATCCTGGACGCCGTCTCCTGCGTGGCCATGTGCCTCATCCCCTACGGCTTCGCTCCCCTGCTGGCCTATATGTTCGCCGGCGGCTCCGGGGCCCCGGTGAACTTCTCGGTGAACCAGCTGGTCCTCTACTCCTTCCACGGCTGGGGCCTTGCCATCGTCATGTTCTTCTCCATCTTTACCGGCTGGGGCCGCACCCACGGTGACGTTCCCTCGGCCAAAAAGGAAGGGTGAGGCCCATGAAGATCGCCACAGGCTATCCCTTCTACGGGCAGAACGTGGGGGTCCTGGTCTTTTCCACCGTCACCCCCCGGGTGGCGGGGGACGCCGGGAACGCCGCCTCCTTCCAGTACCCGGTGCGGTACGAGGTGGTCCAGGGGGGCTTCGCCGACCTCATCGAGGGCGGGCCCCAGATCAAGGAGAACCTTTTGGAGGCGGGCCGCCGCCTCACCGGCCTGGGCATCCGGGCCATCGTGGGGGACTGCGGCATGATGAGCCTCTACCAGGACTGCCTGGGGGCGGAGCTGGGGGTCCTCTTCGCCGGCTCCTCCCTCTGCCAGATCCCCCTGATCTGGCAGCTCACGGGCCGCCAGGGGGAGATCGGCGTCATCACCGGCCACTCCCAGCTGCTGGGGCAGAAGCACCTGCGGGCCTCCGGCTGGACCGACGAGATCCCCCTGGTCATCCAGGGGATGGAGGACGAGGCCCACTTCTCGGAGATCGTCATCCACGGCGGCCTTGCCCTGGATGTGGACCGGATGCGGGGGGACGTCCTCTCGGCGGGGGAGAAGCTCCGCCAAAAGGCCAAGGACCTCCGGGCGGTGATCTTTGAGTGCAGCAACCTGGCCACCTACTCGGCGGACCTCCACGAGCTGCTGGGGGTGCCGGTGTTCGACACCATCTCCGCCGCCAACCTCCTGGCCTACGGCGCCGCCCCGCCCCGGTATCTGTGACCCTGTCAGAATAAAAGAAGAAGGACCGCCCCCCGCTTTGAGGGACGGCCCTTCTTTTTGCTTTGGGATCGGATCAGTTACTTTTCTTTTCCCGTGTACTCCTTGACCAAAGCCACGAACTTGTTGCTGAGGAGCAGCAGGGCCAGCATATTGGGGATGACGATGAAGCCCACCGCCATATCCGCCAGGGACCAGATGGCCTCGATGGGCATGGTCACGGCGATGATGGGGGGAACGAAGAAGAACCACTGAAGGATCTTGACGCTCTTGGCCCCGAAGAGGTACTCCACGCAGGTGCGGTACTCCACGAAGAAGCCCAGGTAGCTGGAGTAGGTGAAGAGGATGACGGCGATGCAGAGAATCCAGGTGCCGGCGTTGCCCAGGACGCTGCGGAAGGCCGCAAAGGTGAGGACCACCCCGGTCTCGCCGCTGCTCCAGACGCCGCTGGTGAGGATGGCCAGAGCGGTGAGGGTGCAGACGATGATGGTGTCGATGAACACCTCCAGGATGCCGTACATCCCCTGGTGGGCGGGATGGTCGGTCTGGGCGGTGGCGTGAACGGTGGCGGCGGTGCCCTCACCGGCCTCGTTGGAGAAGATGCCCCGGGAAGCGCCGCGGCCGATGGCCAGGGAGACGGTGGAGCCCACGAATCCGCCCACGGCGGGAGCGGGGGCAAAGGCGTACTGGAAGATCATCCCGAAGGCGGCGGGGATCTGTCCGGCGTTGGCCAGGATCACCACCAGGCAGCCTGCGATGTAGAGGATGCACATGGGCGGGACCACCTTGCCGCAGAAGCTGCCGATCTTCTTGACGCCGCCCCGAAGGATGACAAAGATGCTCAGGGCGATGAGGATGATGCCGCTGACGATGAGGGGGATATGGAACACGTCCTGGGCCGAGGTGGCCAGGGTGTTGGTCTGGACGAAGCAGGCGTCGGTGACCACCAGCACAAAGAGGGCCACGGCGTAGAAACCGCCCAGGAACTTACCCACGGGGCCGCCAAGCCCCTCCTTGATGTAGTGCATGGGGCCGCCGTAGAACTCCCCGTCCTCCCCCTTCTTGCGGTAGGCGACGGAAAGGGTGACCTCGGCCATCTTGGTCATCATCCCCACCAGGGCGATGATCCACATCCAGAAGACGGCGCCGGGGCCGCCCACGGCGATGGCCGCCGCAACGCCGGCGATGTTGCCGCTGCCCACGGTGCCGGCCAGCACGGTGGAAAGGGCCTGGAAGGGATTCAGCGTCCCCTCCCCGGCGGCGGAATCGGAGACCTTGTTCTTGCCGAACAGCTCCCCCATGGTCTTTTTCCAGATGGTGCCGATCTTGGTGAACTGGAAGAATCCGGTGCGGGCGGAGAGATACAGCCCCACGCCGATCATCAGGATCATCAGGGGCGTTCCCCACAGGAACTCGGTGATGCTTACGAGCTTGTCAAACATGATGTTACCTCCTCAACTTTGCTGACAAAACAGCGGAGTCAGGCGATTCCCTCCCCCGGCCGCTCGATTCAAAAAACAGGTCAGAAGCTGGGCCAGGCGCCGTCCCAAACGATACGCCGGTAGTTCTCCCGGTCGGTGTCCCCCTCGGTGGAGATGCACAGCACCCGGGAATCCCCGTTCAGGCCGATCTGCTCCCGGAGCCAATCCAGGCTGGGGTTCTGCATCAGCTCGGCCACAAAGCCCAGGGTGACGGCGCCGCTCTCCCCGGAGATGACCCGGGGGTCCCCCGCCAGGGGGTTGCCCAGCACCCGCATCCCCTTGGCCGCCACGTACTCGGGGCAGGAGACGTAGTGGTCGGCGTGGTCCCGGAGGATCTCCCAGCCGATGGTGCAAGGTTCGCCGCAGGCCAGCCCCGCCATGATGGTCTGCATCTCCCCGGTGACGCAGAACCGCTCCCCGGCCTTGGCGCTGCGGTAGATGCAGTCCGCCTTGTTGGGCTCCACGATGGTGATGACCGGCTCGTCGCCGTAGCGGTCCCGCAAAAAGCCGGTGATCCCCCCGGACATGGCCCCCACCCCGGCCTGGAGGAAGATGTGGGTGGGTTTTTCTGCCTGGAGCTCCGCCAGCTGTTCCGAAGCCTCCAGGGCCAGGGTGGTGTAGCCCTGCATGATCCACCGGGGGATGTCCTCGTAGCCCTCCCAGGCGGTATCCTGGACCATGACCCAGCCATATTTTTCCGCCCCCTGGTTTGCCAGGCGGACGGCGTCGTCGTAGTTCAGCTCGGTGATGGAGGCGTCGGAGCCCAAAGCCCGGATATTCTCCAGCCGCTCCAAAGCGGAGCCCTTGGGCATATAGACCACCGACTTCTGGCCCAAGCGGTTGGCGGTCCAGGCCACCCCCCGGCCGTGGTTGCCGTCGGTGGCGGTGACGAAGGTGATGTCACCCAGCTTCTCCCGGACCTCCTTGCTGGTCATCCGCTCATAGGGCAGCTGGCTGATGTCCACCCCCAGCCGCCCGGCCAGGTAGCTGCCGATGGCGAAGCTCCCCCCCAGCACCTTAAAGGCGTTGAGGCCGAAGCGGTAGCTTTCGTCCTTGACATAGACGCCGCCCAGGCCCAGTGCCCCGGCCAGGCCGGAGAGGTCGGCAAGGGGGGTGACCGAATACTCGGGGAAGCTGGCGTGGAACGCCCGGGTCTTTTTGGCGGTCTCCACCCCGAAGGGGGTGACGTCGCTGTGCCCCTGGTGATCCACGGGGCGGGAAACGGATTTGAAGCAGCCTTCCATAATAAGCTCCTCTCTGGATGGGTTTGGACGGCGGGCGGGGTGCCCGCTGTCTCTATGGGGTATTGTACCATGCGGAGAATTGATATGCAATATATCGGTCATAATTTCGTAATATATTCCAAAAAGGGCGGGGCGGGTTTGGTGAAAAAGGCAAGAGGGGGGAGGTGGGGACGGCAGCTGGCCACAGCTCGGTGGGTTTTGGGTGTGTTTCAACCCGGGCTTTCTGCGTGGGGAGTGGCGCAGGCAAACAAGGAGTGTGCATCCTGTCATGCCATGTCAACCCACGCTCCCCGCACGGGGAGCGACGAAGCACCAGCCATTCTGTCGCCCTCAAAAACTGATTTCAATCCACGCTCCTTGTACGGGGAGCGACGGTTTTGCCCGGCCTGGGGCATCTGATGTCCGTATTTCAACCCACGCCCCCCGTACGGGGAGCGACTGGATGATAACCTTCTATCACCGGAGACGGGACAATTTCAATCCACGCCCCCCGTACGGGGAGCGACACCTGGACAAGGACCAGGATACCGACGGGGACGGATTTCAATCCACGCCCCCCGTACGGGGAGCGACTCCAACTCCTGCTCCAAGGCTTTGTTGT
>CANOCD010000086.1 GCA_947564495.1 uncultured Angelakisella sp.
AAGCCGGAAGATCAAACCGGACAGTCCGCTGCCGCAGCTCGGTATGAATGTCCCGGAAAATTTAAGGAGGATATTATGGACGCATTGAAACTCATTTCCGACGGCTGCCTGAAAGCCGAACCCCCCAAGGTGGAGATCGGCGACACCGTCCGGGTGCAGGTCCGCATCAAGGAGGGCGAGAAGTCCCGTCTCCAGGCCTTCGAGGGCACCGTCATCGCCAAGAAGCACGGCGGCATCAACGAGACCTTCACCGTGCGGCGGCTCTCCCACGGCGTGGGCGTGGAGCGTGTCTTCCCCGTTCACTCCCCCAACGTGGACAAGGTGGAGCTCATCCGCAAGGGCCGTGTCCGCAGGAGCAAGCTCTACTATCTGCGTGACCGCGTGGGCAAGGCCGCCAAGGTCAAAGAGGCCATCCGCTAAACAACCATCGCTTTACCAAGAGAGGACAGGCCGCCTGTCCTCTTTTGCCTTATCCGGGGGATTTTCGCCCCACAAAGGGAGGTGACCGCTATGAGGGACCGGGAGGGCCGGGACATCGAGACGTTCCTGGACCCGGCCCAGGACGTTCCCACCCGGGAGCAGGCCTACTCCCTCCGCCGCTCCCTGTGGGAGCTGTTCCGGGTGCTGCTGGCGGCGGTGATCCTCTCGGGGACGCTGCTGGTCTTTTTCCGGGCCTCCCTGGTCCGGGGCAGCTCCATGGAGCCCACCCTCCACAACGGGGACTGTATCCTGGTGCGGACCTGGGGATATGATGCCCCGGAGCCCGGGGACATCGTGGCCATCAAGGCCAAGGACCGGGACGACAAGCACCTCATCAAGCGGGTCATCGCCCTGGAGGGGGACACCGTCCACATCGACTTTGAGGCCGGGGATGTCTTCGTCAACGGCCAGCGCCTGGAGGAGCCCTACATCGCCGAGGCCACCCGTCTGGCCGGGGAGACCCCCTTCCCGGTGACGGTGCCCCCGGGGTGCTGCTTCGTCCTGGGGGACAACCGCAACCATTCCACCGACAGCCGCAGCGCCTCCCTGGGCTTTGTCCCCCTGGGGGACCTGGAGGGGAAGGCGGTCTTTCGCTTCGCCCCCCTTTCCGCCTTCGGCCCCATCCAATGAAAGGAGTGATCCCATGGCAGAGATCGTGCCGGTGCAGTGGTTCCCCGGCCATATGGCAAAGACCCGCCGGCTGATGCAGGCAAACCTCAAACTGGTGGACCTGGTGGTGGAGCTTGCCGACGCCCGGGTCCCCCAGAGCAGCCGCAACCCGGAGCTGGACCACCTTCTGGGCAAAAAGCCCCGACTCCTGCTCCTGAACAAAAGCGATTCCGCCGACGAGGAGGAGACCCGGCGGTGGCTCCGGTGGTACAAAGACCGGGGGATTGCGGCCATGGCCGCCGACTGCCGCTCCGGCAAGGAGCTGGGGCAGTTCCTCCCCATGGTCCGCTCCCTTTTGGAGGACCGCATCGCCCAGTGGGAGGCCCGGGGGGAGACGGGCCACGCCATCCGGGTGATGATCGTGGGCATCCCCAACGTGGGCAAGTCCTCCCTCATCAACCGCCTGGCCGGGTCAAAACGGGCCAAGGTGGAGGACCGCCCCGGCGTCACCCGGGGGAAACAGTGGGTGACGTTGGAGGGCGGCGTCGAGCTGCTGGATATGCCCGGGGTCCTCTGGCCCAAGTTTCAGGAGCCGGAGGCCGGGGAACGCCTGGCCTTTGTGGGCTCGGTGAAGGATGACGTCATCGATATGGAGCACCTGGCCGTCCGCCTTTTGGAGGTCCTGGCCCCCCGGGAGGGGGAGAAGATCGCCGCCCGGTACCGCCTTGGGGCGGAGGAGGTGGCGGGGCTGGAGCCCTACGACCTCCTGGAGCTCATCGCCCGCCGTCGGGGGATGCTCCTCTCCGGGGGCCACGCCAACACCGAGCGGGCCGCCATCACCATCGTGGACGAGTTCCGGGGGGGTCTCTGGGGCCGGATCACCCTGGAGCCCTGCCCCCAGGGGGAGGGCCGCCCATGAAAACGGACAACACCCCCCTGTGGGAGTTCGACCGCTCCTTTGACATCCCCCTCTGCGGCATCGACGAGGCGGGGCGGGGCCCCCTGGCGGGGCCGGTGTTCGCCGCCTGCGTCGTCCTGAGGCCCGGGGCGGTGATCCCCGGCCTCAACGACTCCAAGAAGCTCACTGAGAAGCGCCGGGAGGCCATCTTCGAGGACATCCTGGGGGGCAGCAAGGCCTGGTTCGGCATTGCCAGCGCCTCCCCGGAGGAGATCGACCGGCTGAACATCCTACAGGCCACCTTCCTGGCTATGAACCGGGCCTACGACCAGATGATGGCGGGGGAGGGGGTCCCCGAGGAGTTCCGCCCCCGGCTGGCCCTGGTGGACGGCAACCGGGACCCGGGCCTCCCCATTGAGACCCGGACGGTGGTCAAGGGGGACGGCAAGTCCGCCGCCATCGCCGCCGCCTCGGTCCTGGCCAAGGTCAGCCGGGACCGGTACCTGCTGGAGCTGGACGCCCTCTATCCCCAGTACCAGCTGGCGAAGCACAAGGGCTACCCCACCAAGCTCCACTATGAAATGATCACCAAGCACGGCGTTTCCCCTATCCACCGCCGGTCCTTTCTGAAGAACCTGGCGGAGCACCAGAAGCCCAAGGGGGAGACCCCCGCCCAGCGGGCCGGCAGGGCGGGGGAGGAGTACACCGCGGGCTGGCTCACCCGCCAGGGCTATGAAATTCTGGCCCGGAACTGGCATTGCCGCTGGGGGGAGGCGGACCTCATCGCCCGGAAGGGGGACACCGCCGCCTTCGTGGAGGTCAAGACCCGGGCCCCGGGGGCTATGGTATCCCCCCTGGAGGCGGTGGACCGCAAAAAGCGGGAGCGGCTCATCAGGACCGCCGAGGCCTGGCTGGCCCAGAACGGCGGGGACCTCCAGCCCAGGCTGGACGTGGCGGCGGTGACCGTCACAGAGGAGGAGGGCCGGGAGCTGATCTCCGCCTTTGACTACTATGAATCGGCCTTTGAGAAGGAGTGACAGAGATGGGACATCCCCGTTTTTTTGATTTCCACTGCGACACCATCACCCGGGAGAAGGGGGCAACCCCCGCCGCCAGCGACTTTCTGTTCCGCCCGGAGCGTGGCGTCACCCTCACCGACAACGGCTTTCACATCGACCTGGACCGCCTGCCCAAGGAGTGGGACTGGGCCCAGGTGTTCGCCGTGTTCATCCCCGACGAGTTCCGGGGCCAGGCCGCCATCGACTACTTTGAAAGGTGTGTCGCCGCCTTCGGGGAGGAACTGGAGCGGCAGAAGGGCCTCATCGGCCAGGTGCGGACCCCCAAGGAGCTGGAGGACACCCTGGCCCAAGGTCTCCGGGGAGCCGTCCTTGCCGTGGAGGGCGGGGCCGCTCTGGGGGGCCGCCTGGAGATGGTGGACCGCCTCTGGGAGACGGGGGTGCGGGCCATGACCCTCACCTGGAACGCCAGAAACGAGATCGGCAGCGGCAGCGAGAGCCAGGAGGGCCTCACCCCCTTCGGCAGGGAGGTCATCCGCCGGATGGAGGAGCTGGGGATGATGGTGGACGTCTCCCACCTCAACGACCCCGGCTTCTGGGAGGTGGCCAAGATGGCCCGCCGCCCCTTCCTGGCCACCCACTCCGACAGCCGGGCGGTCCGGGACCACAGCCGCAACCTTACCGACGACCAGTTCAAGGTCATCCGGGACATGGGGGGCGTGGTGGGCATCAACTTCTGTACCATGTTCCTGGCCGACGTGGAGATGGGCCGCCGGGACGTGACCCCCGACCAGCTCATGGCCCACATCCTCCACTTCCTGGACCTGGGGGGCGAGGACTGTATCTGCCTGGGCTCCGACTTCGACGGGGCCACCCTCCCCGCCTTTCTGGACGGGGCCCACAGCCTGGGCCTCCTCCGCCAGCTGATGCTGGACGCCGGGCTGGGGGAAACGCTTGCCGACAAGATCTGCTTCCAGAACGCCATGGACTTCTGGAAGCGGTACGAGAACACCGCCCTGTAAGGAGGACCCGCCATGATCCTGTACCGCCCTGTGGGGACCAAAGAACTGGACCTCATCCGGGAAAGCGGCTGGACCCGCTACCCGCCCCGACTCCCTGACCAGCCTGTCTTCTACCCGGTACTGGAGGAGGAATACGCCCGCCAGATCGCCCGGGACTGGAACGCCAAGTACAACGACGACCGCCGGGGCTACGTCACCCGCTTCGAGATCGAGGACGGATTTGTAGAGCGGTATGAAATTCACACCGTGGGGGCCGCCCGCCACCGGGAGCTGTGGGTCCCGGCGGAGGAACAGGAGGAGTTCCAGGGGCATTTTATCGGAAAGATAGAAGTTATCGAGGAATATTCCGGCGACAGAGCAAAGGAGGAGCAAAGATGAAAAAGTGGCTGAACGAGGAGTATGAATTTGAGGTGGAGGTGGCGGGCTTTCTCCAGGGGGATCGCACCGAAAATTACTGCCGCAACGGGGAAGAGATCGGCGACCGCTACCGCTGCACCTACGGCTGCCCGGTGAACGGCCAGGGGTACGGCATCTGCTCCAAGGTGATGCTCACCCTCTTCCCCCTGATGGAGGCGGTGCGAAGCGGCGGTGACCTGGAAAAGGTGGGGGGAGACGGGAGGTACAGCAAAACGGTGGTCTGTCCCGACGGCTGCGTCGTCTTCCGCCTCACCGCCAGGCCCCTGGGGGGAGAGAACCCCTTCCTTAGCGGGGCTTTTCACGAACCGAACGGAAATTGAGAGGGGTGCCGAAATGAACTACACCAGCACCAGAGACAACCGCCAGCGGGTCACCGCCCAGGAGGCCATCGTCCGGGGCATCTCCCCGGAAGGGGGGCTTTTCGTCCCGGAGACGATGCCCGCCCTCGGCGGGGAGGACCTTTCCGCCCTGGCGGGGATGGACTACATCGGCCGGGCCAAATGGGTCCTGGCAAGATTCCTCCCCGACTGGACCGAGGAGGAGCTTTCCGCCGCCGTGGGGGCCGCCTACGGCGGGGACCGGTTCGAGGACGGCAATCCCGCCCCCCTCTCCCGCCTGGACGAAAGCTGCTACCTCCTGGAGCTGTGGCACGGGCCCACCTGCGCCTTCAAGGATATGGCCCTCCAGCTGCTGCCCAAGCTCCTCCCCGCCGCCGCAAAGAAAAGCGGCTGCCATAAGGAGATCGCCATCCTGGTGGCCACCTCCGGGGACACCGGCAAGGCCGCCCTGGAGGGCTTCCGGGACGTCCCCGGCACCCGCATCCAGGTCTTTTACCCCGAGGAAGGGGTCAGCCCCATGCAGAAGCGCCAGATGACCACCCAGCAGGGGGGGAACGTCTCGGTGACAGGCATCCGGGGCAACTTCGACGACGCCCAGAACGGGGTCAAGGCCATCTTCGGCGACGGGGAAATGGCAAAGACCCTGGGGGAGCGGGGCTTCTCCCTCTCCAGCGCCAACTCCATCAACTGGGGCCGCCTGGTCCCCCAGATCGTCTACTACATCAGCGCCTATTGCACCCTGCTGGCCGACGGGGAACTCCAGCCCGGGGAGGCGGTGAACTTCTGCGTCCCCACCGGCAACTTCGGGAATATCCTGGCGGGGTACTACGCAAAGCAGATGGGCCTGCCGGTGAAGCGGTTCCTCTGCGCCTCGAACCGCAACAATGTCCTCACCGACTTCATCGCCACCGGCCGGTACGACCGCAACCGGAAGTTCTACACCACCACCAGCCCCTCCATGGACATCCTCATCTCCAGCAATCTGGAGCGGCTGG
>CANOCD010000087.1 GCA_947564495.1 uncultured Angelakisella sp.
TTCTCACTCATTCCTTTCCGTAATTATTTCGCTTAACGGCCCACAAGACCGGTCTTGTTGATGATGACGTCCAGGGCCTCGTCCATGGCGGTCATCAGACGGGAGGCCGCCGAAAGGGACTTGTTGTAGAGCATCATGTTGGCCACTTCTTCATCCACCACCACGCCGGAGACGCTGTCCCGGCTGTCCTCCAGGTTCTGGACGATGACGTTGGTGGCCTCCAGCCGGTTCTCGGCGTAGCTCACGTCCTCCCCCAGGGTGGTGACGTAGTTCTTGACGAAATCCAGGAAGGTGCCGTTGAACTCCTCCCCGTTGGAATCGAAGAAGATGGTGGCGTTGCTCACGGCGTCGGCCAGAGCCAGGGCGTAGTTGCCCACGTTGTCCGAGGTGTCGTTCTCGTCGGGGTTGCGCTGGTAGATGACGTACCCCGAGTTGTTGGCCCACTCGTCCGAGATGGAGAGGTTATCCGCCGTGATGGTGATGTCCGGCTCCACGTGGTACTTGCCGTCGGCGCCCATCTTGGTGCTCAGGCCCCCCAGGAGCTTCTTGTAGATGATGTTCCCTTCCTCGTCCACCTTGGGCTTGCCGGTCTCGGCGTCGTACTCCGGGACGATGTTGTTCACCGTGTTGGCCAGGGACTGGGCAAAGGCGTTGAGCTGGTCCTTGTAGTAGAGGCAGCCCCGCTGGACGCTTTCGCCGGGGTTGCGGATGTTGGGCCCCCGGCCGTTGATGTAGTCGGTGGACGCCTTCAAAGACCCCTGGAGCATCTCCACCGGCTGGTTGGTGGAGATCCACCGCAGGCCCACCACGTCGGTGCGCTCGTCCCGGGTCAGCTCGATCTTGTCGAACTTGCTGCCGTTGACGGCCAGCTGCCCGTTGACCACCACGTTGACGGTGCCGTCCTCGTTGGTGTTGTAGGTGATGTCGGCGTACTGGGAAAGCTCATCCAGCAGGAGGTTCCGCTGGTCGTAAAGCTCGTTGGGCCCGAAGTAGGGGTTGGACTGGAAGGAGGCCGCATCGTCCATGATGGTCTTGTTCAGCCCCGCCAGCTCCATGAGCTTTTTGTTCACGTCGTCCACCGAAACGCTGAGGTCGTAGATCTGCTGTTCCCGGGCACTGTCCAGCTTGCTGCTGATCTGCTGGAGGGTCTGGGTAACGTTTTTCATGGCGGAGGTGACGATGTTGGCGTGGGTTTCCGAATAGGCGTGGACCGAGAAGCTCTGGAGGGCGTCGCTGAGGGCCATAAGGACCGACCGCAGGCCGGTATCACTTTTGGGGTTAAACTCATTGAGAGCGGACTGGATGTCCCCCAGAATTTCGCTGGACCGGGTGTAGTACCCCTGTTCGGCGCACTCGTCCCGGTACCGCTTATCCAGGTAGACGTCCCGGGTCTGGCCCACGCCGGTGATCTCCACGCCCTGTCCGGCGGGGCCCACACGGCTGGAAGAGTAGCGGTTGCGGTAGCTGTCCGGGGCCACCGCCACCTGGGTGATGCGCTGGCGGGTGTACCCGGCGGAATCCCAGTTGGTCAGGTTCTGGCCGGTGACGTCCAGCCCCTTCTGGGCGGTGGCGAGACCCTTTTTGGCGGTCTCGAATCCCATAAAAGTCGGTCTGATCAAGGTCTTTCCCTCCGTTTATATCTTTGCTTCAAACAGGGAGGCGCCGCCCTCGGGGCGCTGCCGTCCGCTGTGGGTGTAGGGGGCCACGGGAGGGCCTTCCTCCGGCATCCCCATAAGCTTCATCCCCTCTTTGACAAAGGCGATGGATTTTTCGTTGAAGTATTTGATCTCGTCCACGGCCCTGCCGAACCGCTTGAACTGCTCCGGCAGGTCCCCCTGTTCGGCCTTGTCCAGCCGTGCCAGGATTTCGGAGAAGGTCAGGCCCTCGAAGCCGGCGGCCTTCTGCTCCTTTTCCCGCTGGTCCTCCATCTGCACAAGGCGCATATTCATGGCCTGCTGGCGGCTGACCATCTTGTCGACCCGCTTGGGGTCATAGGAAAGAAGGGCGGCGTACTTTTCGCTTTCCCCCTGGGCCAGCTCCTCCAGGAAGGTGACGTAGCCTTCCAGGAAGGCGGAAAATCCTTTGGCGTCCATAGGCGGCCCCCTAAGCGATCATGTGGCGCATGACAGCGTCCACCAGTTCGCCGGTGGGGATGTTGTACTCCCCCTTCTGGACGGCGTTGCGAAGGCTCTCCAGCCGCTCCGCCGAGGCGGGCTCCCGGATCTCGGCCAGGATGGAGCGGGAAAGCTGCTCCACCTCCAGCTGCCGGGTGGCCTCCTGGCTGATCTGGATGCGGTCGGTCTTGCCGGCCTTTTCCGCCGCCGGGATCTCTCCCAAGGGCCCGACCTTGCGGGGGGCTCGGCCGTACTTATTGTAAGCCTGGTATGCTGCGGTTGGGTTGATCTTCATAGTGGGTACCTCCCCCGGCCTGGCCGGTGTTGCGTTTACATTCTCAATTTCTTTATTCGTCTGGGATGGCCAAAACTAAAGCGCCCTGTAAAATTTCGCCGGAGGGACTGTGGAAAACGCAAAAAAAGGGGCTTGAAATTGTGCAGTTGTTACGTATAATGAAAGCGGATATTCCAACCGGACAGACTGCGGGCACATTTTAATAAGGAGGTCTTTGTTCCGATGAAACTGGCCTATCCCGCCTGCCTTTACCCCGACCCGGAAAAGCCCGGGGCCATCCGGCCGGGCTTCTCCCGCAAAGCCTGTTAGCGAAAGAAGGCGCAAGCCCCCCATCATGCAAACTGCCTAAAAATCCCGTCGAGTTGTGGAAATACTTCTTTGCTTCCCGGTCCAAAACCCCTTGCAAAATCCCCGGGGAAAGTGTATCCTATTAAACAACGGTTACTTTACCGGCTAAAAGCGCCAAAGCGGAAAAGCGGCGCCAAGGTAAAGCGGCCATCCCCCTGGTATGGGACCTACTTTGAAAGGGGTAATTCTAGTATGAGCATCAAGAAATTCGCAGCAGTCCTTCTCGCTGCGCTGATGGTGGCCGCCCTGGCGGCCTGCGGCGGTTCTCCCGCCCCCTCCTCCCCCGCGCCCGAGCCCGCCCCGGCGGAGCCCTCGGCCCCCGCCGAGCCCGCTTCCGGCAGCGACACCCCCTCCCTTTCCGGGGAGCCGGTGAAGATCGGCGTCATCCAGCTCATGGAGCACGACGCTTTGGACGCCGCCTACCAGGGCTTTGTGGACGGCCTGGCCGAGGCCGGCTACAAGGACGGGGAGCAGATCAAGATCGACTTCCAGAACGCCCAGGGGGAGCAGGCCAACTGCCAGACCATCGCCGACAAGTTCGTCAGCGATAAGTGCGACCTGGTCCTGGCCATCGCCACCCCCGCCGCCCAGGCCATGGCCAACGCCACCAAGGACATCCCCATTCTGGTCACCGCCGTCACCGACCCCGCCGACGCCAAGCTGGTGGCCTCCAACGAGGCCCCCGGGGGCAACGTCACCGGCACCTCGGACATGAACCCCGTTGAGGAGCAGATGAAGCTCTTGAAGCAGCTGATCCCCGGCGCCAAGACTGTCGGGATGCTCTACAACTCCAGCGAGGCCAACTCCAAGCTGCAGGTCGACATGGCCAAGAAGGTGGCCGCCACTTTGGACCTGACCTGCGTGGACTACACCGTTTCCAGCGCCAACGAGATCCAGCAGGTGGTGGAATCCGCCATCGGCAAGGTGGACGCCTTCTACTGCCCCACCGATAACGTCATCGCCAACGGCATGGTCACCGTCACCGGCGTCACCGAGCCCGCCAAAATCCCCACCATCTGCGGGGAGGAGGGCATGGTCAACAACGGCGGCACCGCCACCTTCGGCCTGAGCTACTACAACCTGGGCAAGCTCACCGCCACCCAGGCGGTGGACATCCTCGCCGGCAAGAGCAAGCCCGCCGAGATGCCCATCCTCTACCTCTCCGACTGCGTCCTGGCCATCAACGAGGAGAGCTGCCAGAAGATGGGCCTGGAGATCCCCCAGGAGCTGAAGGACCAGCTGGCCAAATAAGCTCCCCGCAACAGAAGTTCCTCTGCGGAGGCTGCCCCTTTTCGGGCGGCCTCCGTAGTTGAGGTTTCAGCAAAAGTTAGGAGGTTTGTGTTTTGGTTCAGTTTTTCTCCAGTATGGGCACCGCCATTCAGGGCGCCGCCGCCCAGGGGGTCCTTTGGGGGGTGATGACCCTGGGGCTGTACATCACCTACAAGGTGCTGGATTTCGCCGACCTGACGGTGGACGGCAGCTTCGCCCTGGGCGGGGCGGTGAGCGCCACCCTCATCGTGGGGGGGATGAATCCCTTCCTCTCCCTGGCCGTTGCCCTGCTGGCCGGGATGCTCTCCGGGGTGGCCACCGGCCTCCTCCACACCAAGCTCCGCATCCCCGGCATCCTGGCGGGGATACTCACCATGATCGCCCTTTACTCCATCAACATCCGCATCATCGGGGCGGCCAACGTCCCCCTCCTGGGGGAGACCACCGCCTTCACCACCCTCACCGACACGGCAGGCCTGAGCAAGAACCTGGCGGCCATCATCATCGGGACCATCGTGGCGGGGCTGGTCATCGGGGCCCTCTACTGGTTCTTCGGCACCGAGACGGGCTGCGCCATCCGGGCCACCGGCTCCAACGAGCGGATGGTCCGGGCCCTGGGGGGGAACACCGACCAGCTCAAGATCATCGGCCTCGCCCTGGGCAACGGCCTGGTGGCCCTCTCCGGGGGGCTGGTGGCCCAGAGCCAGGGCTACGGCGATGTGGGGATGGGCACCGGCACCATCGTCATCGGCCTTGCCTCCATCATCATCGGGGAGGTCATCTTCGGGGCCAAGGGCAACTTCGCCTACCGCCTTTTGAGCGTGGTCCTGGGCTCGGTGGTCTACCGGGTCATCATCGCCATGGTGCTCCGCCTGGGGCTCAAGTCCACCGACCTCAAGCTCCTCACCGCCATCATCGTGGCCCTGGCCCTCTCCATCCCGGTGCTCCGCCGGGATAAGGAGCTGCGGGTCTACGGGGCGGTCCTCCTGGGCGGGGTCATCCTCTACGCCGCTCTGGTGGCCGCCGCCAATGCCCTGGCCCCGGGGAACAGCCTCTGGCTGGCCGTGGCCCGGGGCGTCGCCGTCGGCGTCACCTCGGGGGTCTTGACCGCCAAGTGGTCGGCCGGCCGCCGGAAGATCGCCGCCATCCTGGGGCGGTAAGAAAGGAGGGGACGAGATGCTGACCATCGAAAAGGTGAACAAGGTCTTTAACAAGGGGACCATCAACGAAAAGCGGGCCATCAACGACCTCTCCCTCCATCTGGACCCGGGGGATTTCGTCACCATCATCGGGGGCAACGGGGCGGGAAAATCCACCATGCTCAACCTGGTCTCCGGCACCCTGGAGGCGGACAGCGGCTCCATCCGCCTGGACGGGGTGGAGCTCTGCTCCCTGCCGGAACACGTCCGGGCCCGCTTTTTGGGCCGGGTGTTCCAGGACCCCATGATGGGCACCGCCGCCGACATGGGCATTGAAGAGAACCTGGCCATGGCCTTCCGCCGGGGGAAGAAGCGGGGCCTTGGCTGGGGCATCACCGCCGCCGAGCGGGAGGAGTACCGCCGCCGCCTGGCCTCTCTGGGCCTGGGCCTGGAGGACCGGATGAAGTCCAAGGTGGGCCTTCTCTCCGGGGGGCAGCGGCAAGCCCTCACCCTCCTCATGGCCACCCTGCAAAAGCCCAAGCTCCTCCTCCTGGACGAGCACACCGCCGCCCTGGACCCCAAGACCGCCGCCAAGGTGCTGG